>NZ_JADBTF010000076.1:0-17254 GCF_020246295.1 Microcystis sp. M090S1
ATCGAAAATTTGGGTTGAAAACCTCGCCCTTTAGGGCGACTTTATGTTAGCATTAAATTGAGTCGTTGACTTTGGGAACGCAGGAAACAAGCGACACTCCGTAATCCCTAAATCTCTAACCATCACTGGTACAAAAGCTTTCATCGTAAGTCCACATGGTAAGAGCGAAAAACAATTAAATACTGTGGGACACACAGAAATTTACGCTTGGGGAGTAGTCTTTAAGAGTGCTTGCCTTGTAGGTGTAGTCGGACTAGACATGAAACTGTAAGACCAAAATTAGCTTTGCTAGTAGCGGCAAGATTCAGCCCAAGAATCTCCGCACTTTTAGGGCGGAGAGTGTCAACTCCTAAGTAATTCGTTTAACAAAGGCAATTATGGATATTTTGACACTTGGTTGGGTTAGCATTCTCGCCCTGTTCACTTGGTCGATCGCCATGGTGGTTTGGGGTCGTAACGGTTTCTAGGTAATCTATAGATACCATGGAAACATCCTTGATTCTCAACACTCTCTTTCTAGTCGCCTTAATTCTCCTCGTTATCGTCAGTGGTGGCATTCTCTACCTGACGACTACAGAATGGCGCGATCGCCGTCGTCAAGATGGCGATAAAAAATTAGGAAAATAATCCTGAACAGGTGTACTTAATTACGCCTGTTTTTCCTTTACTATGATTAAAATACTGCACTTATCGGATATTCACATGGGCAGCGGTTTTTCCCATGGACGTTTAAATCCAAAAACGGGATTAAACACGCGTTTAGAGGATTTTATGGGCAGTTTAAGCCTCTGTATCGATCGGGCTATTGCCTCCCCTGTGGATCTAGTGCTTTTTGGGGGAGATGCCTTTCCCGATGCCACTCCTCCTCCCTTTGTTCACGAAGCTTTTGCCAGTCAATTCCGTCGTCTTGCCGATGCTAATATCCCGACGGTGTTATTAGTGGGTAATCACGATCAACATTCTCATGGTAATGGCGGTGTCAGTCTCTCCATCTATCGTACCCTAGCGGTGCCGGGGTTTATTGTTGGCGATCGCCTTACCACCCATCGCATCACCACCCGCAACGGCGATATCCAAGTAATTACTTTACCTTGGTTAACCCGCGCCACTCTCTTAACCCGTCCCGAAACCGAGGGTTTATCCTTGAGTGGGGTAAATGAATTGTTAATTAACCGTTTGGAACCGGTTTTAGAAGGAGAAATTCGCCAATTAGATACAAGTTTACCAACAGTTTTATTAGCCCATTTAATGGCCGATCGAGCTAGTTTAGGAGCAGAAAGATTTTTAGCGGTTGGTAAAGGTTTTACTGTGCCTTTATCGTTGCTAAATCGTCCACAATTCGAGTATGTTGCCCTTGGTCATGTTCACAAACACCAAAATCTTAATCCTAGCAATGATCCGCCCATTGTCTATCCCGGGAGCATCGATCGAGTGGATTTTAGCGAGGAAAAAGAAGATAAAGGCTATGTTTTAATAGAAGTGGCTAAAGGAGAGGTTAAATGGGAATTTTGTCCTTTACCCGTGCGTCCTTTCCGTTCCATCGAAGTGGATGTTTCCGAGGCAGAAAACCCCCAAAAAGAATTGCTGAAAGCTCTCAAAAAACACGATATTCAGGAAGCAGTTATCCGCTTAGTTTATAAAATTCGCAGTGAACAATTAGAACTAATCAACACCAATCAGCTTGACGAAGCGTTAAAAACTGCCCATAGTTATAGTATTCGGGCGGAATTAATTAGTCAATTAACCCGTCCCCGTTTACCGGAATTAGGGGTGGGTAATCAATTAGATCCGATGGAGGCGTTAAAAGCTTATATCGATAATAAGACAGATTTGCGCGATATTGTCGATGATATGTTAGAGGCAGCCCAGCTTTTATTAAATCAACAGCCAGAAATTTGGCTAGAGGAAGAAACCTCGATTTAGCTATCAGTTATCAGTTATCAGTTATCAGTTATCAGTTATCAGTTATCAGTTATCAGTTTACTGATAACTGAAACATCTTCCCTATCCCTGTTTAAACAAGCCATGAGTTTATGTCTTAATCCCGATTGTCTATATAACAATGATCCTACAGATAAATTCTGTCAAAAATGTCGCTTTCAATTATTACTAAAAGATCGTTATCGTGCTATAAAATTAATTGGTCAAGGAGGTTTCGGTAAAACTTTTCAAGCAATTGATGAGGATAAACCTTCTAAACCTTATTGTGTGATTAAACAATTTTTTCCTAGCGCTCAAGGCAGTAATGCTCTCAAGAAAGCGGCGGAATTATTTAAAGAAGAAGCGATTAGTTTAGATAATCTCGGTCAACACCCACAAATTCCCTCCCTCTATGCCTATTTTACCAGCAATGATGGGCGACAATATCTTGTTCAAGAATATATTGAGGGAGAAAATCTAGAACAAGAATTACAAAGCGAGGGAGTTTTCAATGAGGAAAAGATCAAACATCTTTTATTAGAAATTTTGCCAATTCTTGATTTTATCCATGCTAAAAGAGTCATTCATCGGGATATTAAACCAGCTAATATAATTAGGAGACGCAGCGATAATAAAATAATTTTAGTGGATTTTGGTGCCTCTAAATTCATGCCCATTGCTAACCTTTCCCTGACAGGAACAGTGATCGGTTCGGCGGGATATATCGCTCCAGAACAAAGTAATGGCAAAGCGATTAATAGCAGTGATTTATATAGTTTGGGAGTCACTTGTATCTATTTATTAACGGGAATATCTCCCTTTGAATTATTCGATGTGAGTGAACATGAATGGGTATGGAGACAGCACCTGATTAATAATCCTGTTAGTGTTGAATTAGGTAAAATTTTAGATAAATTAATTGAATTTGGCACCAAAAAACGTTATCAATCAGCTGGGGAAGTCCTGCAAGAGTTAGCAGTAAAATTAGCCTTCGTGATTCCGCCAAAACCCCGATCACAGAATACAATTCAAGAAACGGTTTTGCCAGTTTTTCCAGCCGCCACCAGGGAGGAAATTAACCTCAAAAGTGCCAAGGAAATTGATTACACTAACCTACGGGATTTCTTAGCGCAAGAAAAATGGCAAGAGGCAGATCAAGAAACGGCTAATCTATTCTTAAAAGTTGCCGATCGAACTAAAGAAAAATATCTTAAGATAGAAGACATAGATAACTTTCCCTGTGAAGATTTAGCCACTATCAATCAACTCTGGTTAAAATATAGTCAGGGAAAATTCGGTATATCTGTTCAGAAAAGAATCTATGAAAGTTTGGGAGGAAGCGGCAATTATGATCAACAAAAATGGAACGCTTTTGGAGCAAAAGTCGGTTGGCGAGTTAATAACAAGTGGTTATACTACGATCAAATTACTTTCTCTCTCAAAGCACCCTGGGGACATCTCCCCACCCTTGTGTGGGGTGTGGGGGGTGGGATAATTGTTTTTTCTCGTCTGGAAACCTGTGCCATGGACGGAGTTTCTAGCAGGGGATAAATTGACTTAAAAACTTTTCTGGAGAATTAAACAATTTCTCCCTTCGCCAGTGCGGATATATTGTAAAGTATCAGTAAGAGAACGCATAAAAATTAATCCTCGATCGCTTTCCATTTCCAAAGGTGCGAGGGGACGTTGTTGTAGAGAATCAAGTTTGGCTTGCAGATCAAAAGATTGACCGTGATCCCATATTCTTATTTCTAGAGAATGGGACTTTAAAGTTAATTCTAGATCGATCGGTGTAGTCGGTGGTAAATGTTGGTGAGCGTAACGGACAGCATTAGTAAATCCTTCTGCTAAAGCCACCTTACACTGCCAAAGCACCGAGTCGGGTAGAAAAGAGCGGCCGTGAGATTCAAACCATTGTAGGACTGGGATTAAAGCTGCCAATTCCGTCTGGACTTGTAGATGGAATTGGAGGGGGAAAGAAGGGGAATTTAAGACTTCAGAAGGCACCACTGTTTTTTTGAAAGAGAATCAAAATTGTTTTAAAAATCAGTTGTAGATCGTAGCCTAAACTCCAATTTTCTTGATAGCGCAAATCTAGTTGAATTACCTCTTCAAAATTACTCACCCGAGAGCGACCATTCACCTGCCATTCTCCCGTCATACCGGGTTTTACATCTAAACGTTGCCATTGGGGAACATCGTAGCGTTCCACCTCATCGGGGGTGGGAGGACGAGTGCCAACAAGACTCATTTCACCGGTGATCACATTCCAAAACTGGGGCAATTCGTCTAAACTGGTGCGACGTAAAAATTTTCCTACCCGGGTAATCCGGGGATCATTTTTATTTTTAAAAAAAGCTCCCTCCGCTTGATTGGGGATTTTATCCTTGAGTGCTTCTGCATCCACACACATGGAACGAAACTTAAGAATTTTAAATTCCTTTCCCAACCAACCGCAGCGGGTTTGACTGAAAAAAATTGGACCGGGACTGTCTAACTTAATAGCAATAGCAATGGGGACAAAAATAACCCCCGTGATTAATAAACCCACGATCCCACCAACAATGTCAAGACCGCGCTTTAACCAACTGCGAATCGAGGGATGGGTTTCCGGTAGATGGTTTTCATTGGCAGTAAAGCCCTTTTCTTGGGCTGCTAGGGGAGGGGTTTGGAAGGTGAATAATTGATCTAATCCCGTAATCGATAAAACCCCCATCACTGGGGAATGGACGTTAGCCAGCACTAACTCGATATTTTCTGCCTTGGCCGCTTTGAGATTATGGACTAAAGCACCCACACCACTACTATCCATAAATTGAGTGGCATTCAGATCAAGAATGACTTTTTCGGGAGTGGGTGTTTGGGCGATGAGATGGTGAAACAGATCCTTGAACTGTACTGCTTCCAAGACAGTCAAGCGATCCGGCATCCGCAAAACCGGATACTCCATCGGAATGATCAGAAAACGTGTTTCAGGAATTTGGGAAGTCATCGACACAAAGAGATGGTTTGATAGATGAACAAGGCCTGATGACCCACTTAAATGTTTACTACACTTTTCCCCAAATACCAATGGGTAATGTCAGAGATTACCTGTGATCATCGGCTAACGAATCTCACCTAGGGGCGGACGGCCTTGGGTTTGGGCTTTCGCTTTGGCTGCACTCTTTCTCAGGGCATCTAAACGGGTCTCATAACGCTTACGCAGACGACGGTTGGGCGTTTGTTCAATTAGGGTTTTAAAGGCACTGCCTAGGCTCTTGTAGGCGTTGGGGAGAGAATAACCGAAACGGGTGGCCAAGGCGATCGCTTTTTCATCGGCTTCGATCGCTTCTTTGAGAATTTTATCGCCATTATTTTTGCGCCAGAGACGATAACCGGAAATCCCACATAATCCCATAGCCAAAAGCAATAATAACCCGTCCTGTACCCATAATTCCCCCACCGCACCACCTAAGCCAATAGCGAGGGCGGCCATTTCCCAGCCTTCCCGGGGAATACTATCATTTTGAATCCTGGCGACTTCATGCCAAAAGAGCAAATTACGCTGATCGATGGCTAAATTTTCCCATTTTGCCAAATCTATCTGAATTTCTACCTCATCTCTGCCAATTTCTTCACAACGGATCAGGGGGGGGTTAACCTCTGTGGAACCTTCTACCGTTACCCAACTTTGTAATTCTGGAGGTAGTAGGGTTTTTAGGCGCCGAAGTTCGCTCATTTCGGCTCGTGCAGAGGAGGCCGCATAAGATGTCATAGATTTTTTACCTATTCTCTACCAATGACGATGATTTCTATTTTCGATCATAGCGGTCTTTTTTGTGATCTTGGCAGCTTTTGGCAGTAGAGAGCATTTTCAGTGATCAGTAAACAGTGATGGAAGTGGGGGAGTGGGGAGTGGGGGAGTGGGGGAGTGGGAAGTGGGGAAGTGGGGAAGTGGGGAAGTGGGAAGAAACAATCCATAACTGGGTTTTTAAAGTTCGATTGCGAGTCAATCATACTAAGTAGGTGGGTGTTAAAAATTGTCAGATACCCCCCTTATTAAGGGGGGATTAAGGGGGGATAAAAGACAAAATCTCTCTTCTATTTACTTATTAAATAGACTGTAACTTGTGCTGGCTAATGCTCAAATATATCTTTGTATTGCTGTAAATCTAAAGCGGTGAAGATGGGGATACAACTAAAGCATTTTTGGGCTAATTCCCATCTTTCTTCTCTTTGCATCATCACAATCAATTTATCTCGCACTGACAGTAAATAGCGCACATCGTTAGCCGCGTAACTCAGTTGTTGTGGGGTGAGATTAGCGGCATTTCCCCAATCAGAACTCTGAGCGGTTTTGTCTAATTCTATGCCTTCCAATTCCTGCACGAGACTTTTTAAACCGTGACTGCTGGTATAAGTCCGAGCCAGTTTACTGGCGATTTTGGTACAGAAAATCGGTTTAGTGGCAATGCCGAAAGTATGGGATAATTGAGCCACATCAAAACGGGCGAAATGAAAGACTTTTTCTATCCGCTCATCCTCCATGACCTTTTTGAGATTAGGAGCCTCTGTTTGCCCCCTAAAAACGCGAATAGCGGTGACAAAACCACTGGGATCACAGAGTTGAATTAAACACAGTCGATCGCGCCCCGGTATTAATCCCATAGTTTCTGTATCTACAGCGATCGAATTAACCCCTAGATAACGGGATAATAGGTCATCGCTTAAATCTCGATCGCACACTTGAAAATTGTCTAAGTTCATATAGTTAGAAGATAGGAGACAGGAGACAGGAGACAGGAGACAGGAGGGAAATTTGTAATGCTTTTGCCTATCGCACGACTGCCTTTATTTCCCTGATAAGTAGTTGGACAAAAGTAAAGTTAACTGTGGGGTAAGGAGTCGGTCGTCAGTAAGAATTGCGGCAATTTACATTTCTTAAGATAGACCACAGAATTTATGTCCGACTACTTAAATGATAACTGATAACTGATGTTAAAAACTGGTAATTAAATTTAAGTATCATCGGGGGGATTTTGTCAACGCTTTTTAACAAAAAGTTGTGTAAAATAATATTCACCAGCATTATTTTTAGCGATACCGATACCGGTGAGATTATAATCACCAACCATATTTTTTTGATGGCCGGGGCTATTAATCCAACCCTTGACGGCAACGCTAACGGGGTCAGGATATCCCTTCATAAAAGCCAAATTTTCGCCCATTTTTTCTAAAGGAATCTTCCTTTGTACTGCCTTGACTCTTCCCGCAAAACCATCATGACTAAAAGGAGCCTGTTTATGGGCCATTTTTTGACTAAATAAGCGAGCTTCATGACTAATACGAGCATCGAGACGTAGGGGCGGTAAATTTTGAGAAATTCGGTAGCGATTAACTTGATAATTAGTGTTTTCTTCGAGGGTAATTAAAAAAGATTGATTCTCGATAGGATCGTAGCTAAGGGAATTAGTAGAAACAGGAGCGGATTGACGTTTTAGAAATATTTGAGTAAAGTACAATTTTCCTTGATTATCCGTCGCTACTCCAATCCCGGTACTATCAAAATCTCCCTCCATATTTTCCCGATGACCTTGACTTTTAATCCAGCCATCCACAGCAATCATTACCGGGTCATCATAACCTTGATTAACTGCCACATTTTCCCCCACCGCTTGATAGGGAACCGAAACACCAATAGTTTGCGCTCTTTTGTCAAAATCTTGATGACTAAAAGGAACTAAACCCGCGGCCATACGTTGGCTATGTAATCTTGCCTGTTGCGAAATTGCTCGATTTAACAGTAGGGGAGATAAATTACGAGATTGACGATAGCGATTGACCTGTTGATAGATTTTATTCTCTAAAACAAGTAAAGTTGCCGCATCTAAAGGAGAGGGAGAGGGAGAAGGAGCGGGAGAGAAAGATGGCACGAGTTCCGTAAAAGAGCTATAGTTTAAGGCACTACAGGCCATTAAACTTGTCGATACAAGCATCAAAATTCCTAACCGATAAGGTTTCTTAAAAAAACTTTTCATCAAAAAAATTGGGTCTGAAACCCCGCCGTTCTAGGTTGGATTTACTGTTAAATACTAGCGCATTTACAGGATATATGCCAGAAGGTCAGGTATGGGGAAAGCCGATCGCTACCGATTTTACCCAACACCAGAACAAGAGTCGCTATTGCGGCGCACCTTGGGCGGTGTAAGATTAGTTGACAATAAAGCTCTCCATGTCAGAACACAGAGAAATCACAGCGAAGGGGTTTTAGTTGAATTTCCCCATTTCCCCATTTTCCCAGTCCTGGTGGCGACCTGTTGACCAGAGGGGGGTAAATCTGTTAAGGCAGCCGCGAAACCGGGTAAGGGACCCCAAACAGAAACCCAAATCGTCAGGTTTGGAAATCACCGTCCGGCCCTGGCGGTGAGGATGTCAACTTTTTGGTGCCAGGGTCAAGACTTGTTAAGATTGATCAAGCCGTTCGCTCAAATTTATCACTCCTGTGGCTCTCATTTATGGTAATCGACTTTCTGCCCTTCACTATCAATATTTCCCCGGCCTTTATTGCCGGTAGCTGTCTCTGGTCTTTAGCATTGTATCTGGGGTTAGCTGGGGTGCGAAATTGGTTTATAGAAATTTTCTATGGCTGGTTTAATTTTGCCGAGCGTTTCCTCTATACTTCCCTAGAGGAGTTTGAAAAAACTCGCGTCGCCAGAGAATCCCAAAATGCTTTTTATGCCTCTATCTTTAGTATTATTCCCTTTCTCATTCTCGGCGGTTTCTCCGATTGGTTAATCGAGATTAGTTTAGGAAAAAGTTGGCCGATTAGTGTCGGTATTCTCGCCTGTGTTGCCTGTGGTGTCTATGAATTAGGACGGCAGGACGGCAGCGGTAATCAGTAAATTAAGCTGTTAACTATCTCAATTACTTCTTAGGACTGCACAGGGGTGGCAGGTTAATAGGTTTTAACCCTTGACTAGCGCTCAATCTTTTCCTTCCAGACGATTTTTATGTTTATTAAGGGTCTTTTGTAGTAAATTCAAAACCTCATTAGCAATCTCAATAACTTGAGGGGTTCCAAAACCGGCCTGAGTTAATTCTTTAAAAAAAGCCTTAGCGACAATTTTGGCTAATTTCGGGGGATAAGGAGGGACAGCGATCAAATGTTCGGACTGAATTTCTGCTATTTCTCTAGTCACTGCCATAGCCACAAAACGAGATTTTAACATCCCTTGCAAATGAAAAATTTGCAGGGATTGGGCAGCCTGTTGAGCGAATAACTGCAAGATTTCTAAATCTAATGGTTCAAAATGTTTTTTGTCTAGGGGAAAACTGAGATTAATTACTCCGATTACCTGCTCGTTTAGGATAATCGGTACGGATATAAAACTATTATTATTTGATTTTTTGGGATAAGGGGCTGCACTGGAAAATGGCGATCGAGTGATATCCTTAATTAGTAAAGGTTTTCCTGTGGCCGCTACACTGTCGGCAATAACTTGATCGAGTTTAATTATTTCTTGATCAGCCAAAGGTGATAGATCATCATAATGGGCAAAAACTTCTAGATAATCGGTAATTTCCCCTTTTGATTCCTGTGGAGAGCTTAACATAATTGAACAGTGCCGCGCTCGCAATTGATGAGCGCTCATACTAGCTATTTTCCGAAAAATATCTTCGAGATTTTCCTCGACATTCAAGACAAGAGACAGAGCCGTTAATTTGGGGTTAAAATTATCCATGTATTCAATCACTTATTCAGTCCGAGTTTAGGCTTTCAGGGTGAGGGTGACATTCCCCATATCCCTGTTTGTCTGAGTCTATAGCTTGCCATAGCATCTCATGGAAGGGCTTTTTTACTCGCTAACTGCTCTATTGTAGATGTGCTGAAAAACTTCTGTATGTCTCTTGTGTTTTGTCTTCCCTCTAGCTACTCTGATCTAGTAGGTCAGAGGAGTTTAACCTGACTGGAGTAAAAGATGGTGCGTTTTCTCTGGGCAATTTTGGCCGGTGTGGGGATGGGGTTAACAGTAGCGCCGGTTTCTTGGTGGTTACTCGCATGGATTTCTCTAGTCCCCCTGTGGATTGTTGTGAGATTAGCGGAAAAATCCCTAAAAAAACAGCTTTTATACGGTTTTGGCTGGGGTTTTGCCTACCATGGTCTGGCTTTATTCTGGATCACGGGAATTCACCCGATGACGTGGATGGGTGTCCCCTGGTTAGCGAGTTTGTTAATTGCCCTGTTTTGTTGGTTGTTTATTACTTTTTGGGGAACGGCGATCGTGCTAACTTGGACGTTAGTCATGTTTTATGTCAACAAAAGTGTTAATCAGTCATCTTTTCGGGATGCCCTCCTACGGGTTTTCATCGGCACTGCCCTCTGGTGTGGGTTAGAATCTCTCTGGAGTCAATCCCCTCTCTGGTGGACTACCCTTGCTTATAGTCAAAGTCCCCATAATTTATTGATTCTGCAATTGGGCAAATTATCGGGTTTTACGACGGTAACGGCGGCAATTGTGGCAATTAACGGTTTAATCGCTGAAAGCTTGCTCCTAATCCGTCAATCGCGGCAAAATCTCGCTTTTCTCTCTTTACCCCTCCTCATTTGTTTGAGCCTCCATCTCTGGGGATGGAATACATACCATAAACCGATCGAAAAGTCAAGGGATTTAGGGATAAAAATTGGCGTAATTCAGGGCAATATTGCCAACACGATTAAACTTTCGCCCCTGGGATTTCAAAAGGCGCTCGAAGGTTACACCTCTGGTTATCAAATTCTGGCCGATCGAGGAGTAGATGCCGTCTTAACTCCTGAAACGGCCTTACCCTACTATTGGGAGAACTTAGTCAATAATAGCTCGATTTATTCGGCAATTTTAGCCAAAAAAACGCCGATCTGGTTAGGTGCATTTGGCAAGGTGGACAAGGGTTATAACAATAGTCTCTTGACCATTGATGGCGAGGGACAGGTGATTAGTCGGTATGATAAAGTAATTCTCGTGCCTTTAGGCGAATACGTTCCTTTTCAGGAAATTTTGGGCGGAATTGTTGATCGCCTTTCTCCCTTGCAAGCGCATTTAATCCAGGGAAATCCTGATCAAATTATTGACAGCCCTTTCGGTAAAATAATTGTGGGCATTTGTTACGAGTCGGCTTTTTCCGAACATTTTCGCCGTCAAACTGCTAGGGGAGGCGAATTTATTATTACCGCTTCTAATAACGCCCATTATAGCCACGCCATGCCCGCTCAACACCATGCTCAGGATACCATGCGAGCGATCGAAACCGATCGATGGATGGCCCGGGCCACCAATACAGGTTATTCTGCTTTTGTCGATCCCCACGGTAATCACCTTTGGCTATCGGATTTAGATAAATATCAAATCCATAGCGAAACAATTTATCGACGGGATACGAGAACTTTATATGTGCGCTGGGGAGATTGGTTAACTAAAGTTTTAATCATTACTGCCGGACTAGCTTGGCTCTGGAGAGCTTGGGATTAAGGTGACAGTGGTATACTTTTTCGTGAATAAACTGTTAAATAACCTAAGTTTTTAAGGCAATGAAAGAGCAATTTGTCAAGTGGTTGAATAGAATCTTAATATTTGATGTGTTTTTAGTAATAGCGGGCTTTCTCTGGTTTGCCCTGGCTGTTATCGGTGAATCCACGGGAATTCCCCTAGGATTTAAACTTTTTCAGCGTCTTTGGCTGCCCTTATTCAATCCTGCTATTAGTATTTTAATTGCGGGGGCGATTTTCAGCTGGGCGATTAATCAAATTCAAGAACGCTGGTTCCCTAAATAGTAGGGTTGATTCATGAATCAACCCTACCTTATCAAGGAGGGCAGGGGGGATCGAACCTAAAATCCATTTTTAATTTAATTATAGCGGTTCTCACACCTGTGTGGCACACTTAAACCTTTGCTAATTAAGCTTTTCAACATCGATAATGTACCTAGTGCGAACAGGAAACGCTATATAACCAGCTACTTAGATGATAAAAATCGGGGTTGAAACATTTTCAACCCCGAAAAAAGCAATTTTTGAGGGGATTAACCCACTGGTTGTAACTGTAATTGCGAGAGAATATCGCTTTGCTCAGAGCGCTGATGACTAGAGACTGTCACCACAGCTTCAGCAGTTACATCTAATAGCGCATGGTCTCCAGAATTGACTTTTCCCGATAACATCGCGACCGCTAAACTATCCTCTAAGCGTCGAGTTAAAGCACGACGTAAAGGCCGCGCACCGTAGCTAGGATCATAACCCTCATTGATGACCAAATCCTTAAAAGCGGCGGTAACTTCCACAGAAATGCCTTTTTCTGTCAATTGTTTGGCTAGATCCGCGATAAGAATATCGGCAATCTGGGTAACTTCTTCGCGAGTTAACTGTCGGAAAACAATGATTTCATCGAGACGGTTGAGAAATTCGGGACGGAAATATTGTTTTAACTCCTCTGTCACCCGATTAGAAATCTGTTGGTAGCGCGATTGAGCAAAATCGTCAGCAATCTCGAATCCTAAGCTATTACCGCCTTTTTCGATGACTTTTGAGCCAATATTCGAGGTCATGATAATTAGGGTATTCTTAAAGTCCACCCGACGACCTTGGGAATCGGTCAAATGACCATCTTCTAACAGTTGCAGGAGAAGATTAAAAACATCGGGATGTGCTTTCTCGATTTCGTCAAACAAAACCACTCTATAGGGTTGACGACGCACTGCTTCCGTTAACTGACCGCCTTCATTGTAACCGATGTATCCGGGAGGCGCACCAATTAACTTAGAAACCGTGTGGGATTCCATAAATTCCGACATATCTAGGCGAATCATACTGGATTCCGAGCCAAAGAGCAACTTAGCTAAGGCTTTCGTTAATTCAGTTTTACCGACTCCCGTTGGACCGGCAAAAATAAACGAGGCAATCGGACGATTAGGATTCTTTAAATTTACTCGCGCTCGACGAATAGCACGAGAAACGGCATTCACTGCCTCCTGTTGGCCAATAATCCGCTCGTGCAGTTGACATTCCAGATTTAAGAGCGATTCCGACTCAGTTTCAGTTAATTGGGTAACGGGAATACCTGTCCAAGCGGCGACAATTTGGGCGATTTCCTCCGCATCCACCACTGGAATTAAAGATTCGGGGTTAATTAGGGGTGATTCTTCCCTAATCTCCGCAGGACTTGTACTTTGCAGGGAATAGCGTAGATGGGTGCGGGATCCCGCTTCATCGAGAAGATCGATCGCTTTGTCCGGTAAAAAGCGATCATTGATATAGCGCGAGGATAGATTAACGGCAGCTTCGATCGCTTTTTGATCGTATTTTACCTGATGGAAATCCTCGTAGGTGGCTTTTAAACCCCGTAAAATCTCGATCGCCTGCTCTTTAGTCGGTTCTCCCACCATAACTGGCTGAAAACGTCTTTCTAGAGCCGCATCTCGCTCAATATGCCGTTTATACTCATCGAGAGTCGTTGCCCCTAAACACTGTAACTCCCCGCGAGCTAAAGCAGGTTTAAGCAAGTTAGAAGCATCCATAGCTCCTCCCATGCTACCGGCACCGACAATAGTGTGAATTTCATCGATAAACAGGATAATATTGCCCGATTTGCGAACTTCCTCCACAACACCTTTTAAACGTTCCTCAAAATCGCCGCGAAAACGGGTTCCCGCCAGTAAAGACCCCATATCGAGGGCAATTACCTGTTTATCCTGCAAAAGTTCGGGAATATCGCCATTATGGATGCGTTGTGCTAACCCTTCAGCGATCGCTGTTTTCCCCACCCCCGGCGCACCGAGTAAAATCGGGTTACTTTTGGTACGACGGCCTAAAATTTGGACAACTCGCTCGATTTCTGGCTCTCTACCGATTAAAGGGTCAATTTTGCCATTTTTGACCTCTTGGCTTAAATTGCGACCATATTGGGCTAAAATACCGCCTTGGGGAGTATTTTTCTGGTCTTTATAGTCACTATCACCCGTTAAGCGACCACTAGCGACTTTTTCCCCGGCATTTTTAAGTAAAAGGCCGCGAAGTTTGATCAAATCAACACCCTGCATAATTAAAATTTTAGCGGCTAGGGATTCGGGATCGCTGGTGATAGCGAGTAATAAATGTTCAGGTGCGATCGCCTTTTCCCCTAATTGTCGAGCTTCCTGAAATGCTTGCTCGAAGATCTTTTTCGCTTTCGGGGTAAAAGGGATATTAACGGGACTGTAACCCGTGCTGCGGCCGGTCATTCCTTCAATCAGGCGGCGACTTTCGTGCAGGGTAACTTTTAAATCCTTGAGAATTAAGGCTGCGGTGGCGGTGGCTTCTCCTATCAATCCTAACAGTAAATGCTCCGTACCCACGACACTGTGACCGGTACGACGGGCTTCCTCTTGGGCGAACATCACCGCTTTGATAGCTTTCTGGTTAAAGTATTCAAACATGATCGACGGCTTCCTGGCTACTGGGCTTTACTTGTTACTGTAACGTTTTCTTTACATTAGCCGGAAGGGTGATATCCGTATCAGTAGGGTGGGTTAGGGGACAGGAGTGGGGAGTGGGAATTATGAATTATGAATTATGAATTATGAAGTGGGGTGATGGGGGAGTGGGGAGACCACTTCGTGCGCGTTGCGGGGGGAGACCACTTCGTGCGCGTTGCGGGGGGAGATGATCGTAACGAATTTGCAGGTTCAGCCGGAAATATGGGGAAACTTGCCAATATTTCGCCAATCGAAGGGCGGTACTCCCAGTAATTTCTGGGCGACCGTTGAAGATCTCATTAATCCGATTGATGTACCATATAACTGAGAAAGTAAGGATTGAAAAGGCTGCCAGCCAAGTTTTTTCGAGCCGAAGGTGGGTCGGAGCCAGTCAAAGATTGGTGGAAAACCCTCGGCCGTGAAGATTGCCGGATTATTGGCAGCGATATCAAGGACGTAGAGTTTAGCTTTCCCATCGGCTGCCCCTGTGCCGTTCACTTTCCGGTTATCAAGACTTATGGGAGGTGCGGAGTAGGGGCAATTCATGAATTGCCCCTACGGGCAGACGCATCACGCGGGTCATCTTTTACATCAGCCGAGGGGAGATGATTCTGCCGCACGGCAACATCGGCGAAGTCCCAAAAACCCCAAAACGGGAAATCTAGTAGGGGCGAACGGCCGTTCGCCCCTACTAGCGCAAGAAGGAACAGGAAAAATATGACCGCTAACCCCCATACTGGCTCTGATTTCGATGATTTTCTCAAAGAAGAAGGTCTTGAGGAGGACTGTAGTGCGGCGGCACTCAAACGGGTACTGGCGCGGCAGTTGGCTGAGGAGATGAAACGGCTCTCTCTGACCAAAACGGAGATGGCGGCGCGGATGCAGACCAGTCGAGCGCAACTTGACCGCCTCCTCGACCCGGAAAAGACGGGCGTTTCCCTCGACACCATCCAACGGGCGGCTTCTGTGGTGGGCCGCCAATTGCGAATTGAGTTGCTCTGAGGGGAATCAGAAAGTTCGGAGTGCCGCAGATGAAATTACCCAACGGGGAACTGGCAGAAATCTCGATGGAAAAACTGATTGGCTATTGCTTAAATCCAGAACATTCCAGAGGAAAAAATCAAGCCAGAGTCTTTCGCTCTCGTCTGGGAATAACTGCCGAGAACGCTGAGGTTTTGCGATCGCTCATCTCACAGGCTGCCCTGGAGGGGGAAGTTGTGCAACAAGCGGTCACGGAATTCGGCCAGCAGTTTAAAGTGGATTGGACGATACCAAAACGGGAAGGAACACAACTGGGAACTATCTGGGAAATCAGCTTAATTAATCCCAACCCTCGCCTAATTTCTGCCTTTATCAAGTGAAGTACCATGAAAGACATCAAACTTTTAGATACGGTTGCCATCCTCAACTCCGTCCCTCGGGAGCGATTGACTTTGGTTGAGCCAGATTATGAGGCTGTCCCCAGCTTGCCAGGCGGACAGGTGGGAACAGTGGTTGAGGTGTATGAAAAAGGTTCGCACTATCAATATTTAGTGGAATTTTCTGACAGTCAGGGGCGGGAATATGCAATGGCTATTCTGCCAGGCGATGAGCTTCTGGTCTTGCATTATGAACTGGAGGCGGCGTGAATTCTGCTTAAGGGGAAACACTTATGGCTCAAGTAAAGGTTTTCAATGAACCAGAAATCGCACTTAACAATTATGTTCTAGCATATATTTTTTTAGTACGGCATTAATTAAAGTCTGATATTTTTGGGGAAATTGCTGTTTATACCAAGCAACAACTGAGGGTTCAAGCTGCAGAGTTACAGGAACTTTTAGAGGAGAATTAACAGTAGCTTCTTGCCAAAATTCGGCATCAGTAGCAGGTACATCTGAATAATCTATATCAGAATCTTTCATCTGACCAAGGATATTTAATTGTTCCTCTCTCGACATACTCATAATAAATTCCCCTTTCCTCTGCATTAGCGCGTCTTGTAGATATAAGCCGTATTTTCTGTTCTCGTAGAGTGTATACTGCAACTAGGACAAATTCTCCTAAAAGTCCCAAAGCGATTAATCTTTCTTCGCCGTAGTCTCTGCGATTATCAGGTTTTGATATCCAGACTCCTGAAAAGATTTCCTTGGCAAAATTAAAGTCGATCCCGTGTTTTTCAATATTGATGTTGTTCTTTTGGTCATCCCACTCGAACTCCATCTTTTGACTCTAACTCCATAAACTAAGAAATTATACTGCGATCGCAAGCGATGTATAATACACCCTCCCAACTACCAAGATAACCTCTAAGTCTAGAAATCATGCCCACCGGGGAGATGCAAGACTTAACAACAGTTAATAAATAATTACCTAACAATGTTAGCGAAATTTTGAACCCTATTACCGAATCTGACACACCGCGCCACAATCCCTCACGGAAGGCGATAGGTCGCCTGAGAAGCAGTAAAACAGGGGAAAATACCTGAAACTCTTTCCCCTGTGAATCGCTAGTTAGGGAGAAGAATGTAAAGATTTATTAAATTGTATTTTTTGCTACAGTTGTGGGGGAAGTGTGTATGCTTATGCTATCTCCCTTTGGTGTTGGGTTGGGGTGTTGCTTTACCTGGCTACGAGAGAGGGCGATCGCACTGACGTTTTTTGTTTGGAGATTACTTTATGTCATTAAAGTCTTTATTTGTTGTACTAGCTACAACTTCAACTGCATTAACTACCTTAGTAGCTTTTCCTCAGTAGATCTCTTGCATAAGTCTAGACAAAATAGGATAAAATAGTCCAAGAGTTAAGATTGAAAGATGAATTACGAACAAGTAAAAACTTTAAAGCCAACAGAGTTCAAACGCTTGTGTGGCTTGTATCCAGATACATTTAA
>NZ_JADBTF010000077.1:0-4096 GCF_020246295.1 Microcystis sp. M090S1
AAATCGGGTCTAAAACCTCGCCTTAAGGCGAAAAGTTTTTGGAGCGGGGCATAAATCCCCGTTACAAAAACGGCCTCCTGCCCCCTGCCTCCTGCCTCCTGCCTCCGTTAAGATCAATTATTGTTATATAAGGGAATAATGCGCTGATTTTACGTTTGCTCATAGGTAGTGATACTAAATCTGGTTATTAAAAGTGGCATTTAATAAACCTCTTGCATAATTAATTTTTGACGCTTCAAAAACGGCAAAAACAAGGATTAAATTACATAAAGTCTGTAAATAGACCGTTTAATTGATTATTATTCATTCTTAATTCTCCTGACTCCTGACGACCGGCTACTGACTCCTAACCCTAACAACAATTTTTGATTTTTACCAGAGGTCTAATATACAAGACCTTGATTGTTGATAGCTTACTGGTATAATGTTGGAGCGCACTGGTATTGTTAACTTCCATGACCATCGTTACCGAAACCCGATTGAACTGTGGTGACAGAAGATAAGTTGATGATCAAAATTGAAAATCTTAAGCTAATTGCTAAAAATTATGGCCGCTGAAATTATTTGTGTAGGAACGGAATTATTATTAGGGGATATAGTTAATACTAACGCCCAATATTTAGCCCTAGAATTGGCAAAATTAGGCATTCCCCATTATTATCAAACGGTGGTGGGGGATAATGTAGAAAGACTGAAAAAAGTGATCGCTATTGCCCGAGAACGTTCTTCAATTTTAATTTTTACTGGCGGACTCGGACCGACTCCCGACGATTTAACTACAGAAACAATCGCCGATTTTTTCCAAACGCCCCTCAGGGAAGATCAGGAGATTTTAGCAGAAATCGAGGCTAAATTTACGAGCTTAGGGCGAGAAATGCCTCCTAGTAACAGTAAACAGGCTTTAATACCCATGGGAGCCGATTTTTTGCCAAATCCGACGGGAACCGCCCCTGGCATGATCTGGCAACCACAGACTAACGTGACTATTCTCACTTTCCCCGGAGTACCCTCAGAAATGAAGAGAATGTGGGTAGAAACGGCGATTCCTTACCTAGAAAGTCAAGGATGGGGCAAAGAGAGGATTTATAGTCGTTACCTCAAATTTCGCGGTATCGGTGAGTCAGCTTTAGCGGAAAAAGTTGCCCATTTATTTGATCTGACTAATCCCACCGTTGCCCCCTATGCTAGTTTAGGCGAAGTGCGTTTGCGAATTGCGACCAAAGCCCCTTCTTTAGAGGCTGCTTTGCAGGTAATTGAACCGGTAGCGACGGAAATTAAGGAAATCGCCGGATTAGATTATTTTGGGGCTGATGATGATACTTTACCTGCGGTGGTGGGGGAACTTTTGCGGCGGCAAAAACAAACTTTGAGTGTGGCAGAATCCTGTACTGGAGGGGGATTAGGGGAAATTATCACCCAAATCGCCGGCAGTTCCGATTATTTTGGGGGTGGGGTTATTTCCTACGATAATCGGGTAAAAGTTGCCCTCTTAGACGTAAATGAAGGGGATTTAAATAATTTCGGGGCTGTCAGTGCCATTATTGCCCAACAGATGGCGCTAGGGGTGCAAAAACGCCTCGCTACGGATTGGGGGATCAGTATCACGGGTATTGCCGGACCAGGAGGAGGCAGTGAGACAAAACCCGTGGGCCTAGTTTATATCGGTTTAGCCAGTCCTGAGGGAAATGTTACCGTATCAGAGCATCGTTTCGGAGAAAATCGAGATCGCTTGACAATTCGCCAGATTAGTGCTTATACCGCCCTTGATCGCCTACGCCGGAATTTATTAACAATATCTTAAAAAAGAATTGCCAAGAATATATACTCAGACTAAAAAGTTATGTTAAGCTTAATATAAATACAAGATATAGATTCCCCCGCTCGTCAGATTTAACAGCCAAACGATGAAAATTAGTTAAAATTCTCTAGAATCAAGCTGTTGCGGGGATCAATCGACGAAAACTCATAGCTAGTATCTCAAAGGAGCCATTTGGTCAATGGACTATTTAGATGAAGTGATAGACAAGTTGAGAGAATGGGCGCGCAAACTGATCGAGAGTGTTTTTGGTCCGGAACCCGAACCCGAACCCGAACTGATCCCGATCCCCGTGCGCGATCACAGTCGATAAAGCCACCGGTAAAACAGAATATTGCGATAATATCAGTGCAAACTTACTATGAGTCTGCACTTGATTTTTAGGTGAAGCCAAGTCTAGCTTAATTTGGTGACGATTTGATTATTTAGTAACAATTCTTGACTGAGTAAATCTTCCACATTAATCCGCAGAAAACACTGATCATCAATCCAGAACTGCACTTTAATGCGATCTTTGCCCCGCAAACCTAAAGGAGCGAGTTGAGCGATCGATCGGGCCCCCTCGCGATCATTTAAGGGTTGGACGCTAGTTTCTCCATTACCGAGGGAACGAGTAATTAATTTATCACCATCAAAATAGACCTCGATCGCCCCCCTTTCTGTGCCCAATTCGCCGATAATTAATTCAATGCTAGGTTGATTGTCCACGGAAGCACCTAGGACTAATTCCAGGGGTTTTTCCATGGGATAGGGTTGTCCAGAGTTAATAATCGGATGCCAAGCGTGGGCATTTTGGCGACGATTCCAGTAACGAATCCCGTAGCTATGATAGAGAAAATCTTTGACTTGATAACCTTGGGCTAATTGTAACGCTCCCAAAGCGATCGCTTCAAAGGGTCGATCCTCTTTAATTTTACTACTATCAAAATACTGTCGCACCCAATCTTTTACCGCCGGAATTTGGACGGTTCCCCCGACTAATAACACCGCATCGATATCGCTAACTTCAACTCCATTGCGTCTTCCCTGTTGCAAAACTCCCGTCATTAAATCATCTAATTGATGAAAAAAGTTTTGTTGTTGGAGAATATCAGTCAATTGTTCTCGATCCAAGCTTAACTCGTAACTCTCGAAATTTTCCTCATCAAAATATACCTCCTCGGCGGTTAATTGGGAAGAAAGTTTAATTTTTAATCTTTCTGCTAGACGAGTAGTCAGGGAAGTTTTCGCTAAAGATTGCTTTTGGGCAAAATAATCGACGATCCAATCATCGATATCTGACCCCCCTAAATTTGTCCCCGCCTTGGCTAAAACTCTCGCTAGTTTAGTTTTTTGGGCAGAATTATTGCCTAAAAGTTTTTCTCCCCACTTGAGAATAAAACCTTGATTTTTTTGAGGATTATCTAAATCTAATTGTACCAAAGAAAGATCGAGAGTGCCACCGCCAAAATCTACCACTAAAATCACTTGATCCCCAGTGGTTCCATAACCCAAAGCGGCGGCCGTAGGTTCATCAATTAGTCGAATTTGTTCGATTTCCCACCCCTGACAAACATTGCTTAACCAATTGCGGTAACTTTCAAAACTATCGACGGGGACGGTTAAAACTAGAGATTGGGGGGTTTCCGGGGCGGTGTTTTTTAAGTGGTCGATGATGCTATCGAGAAACCATTGGCCAACCCCCTCGAAGCTGAGGACAGTTTCCTCTAATTCCGGTAAAAATCCTTGAATTTTTGCCCCGATACCTCGTTTAAAGCGACGAAAAAAACGCGGATCTCGATCGATATCTAAACCCCGATCCCGTACCGCTTGACCGGCAATTACTTGCAGGGGATTGGCTGATTTAATATAGAGTAAACTGGGAATTAGGGGGGGATTGTCGACTATTTGTTGGGATAACTCCGATAATTTGACGGTTTCGGCCCTATTTGTCGCCCCATTCCAACGAGTAATGACGGTATTACTGGTTCCGAAATCAATAGCGTAGAACACGATCGATGGTTTTTAGGTAAATTTAGTTAATTATTCGCTATTGTAACCTGTTATTTATTGAACCCGCCCGATCGAGGTGGAAGCTTCCCCAAAAAATAGGGAATTTGGTCAGCGCAAGCTAAAGAAGTCTGAGCAAAAACTTGACAAATAATCTTTAATAGTATATTTGACATCCTCACCGCCGTAAACGGACGGTGATTCCCAAACCTCACGATTTAGGTTTCTGCTTCTGTCCCGAAGGATTTTTCGCACCTGCCTTAACAGATTTACTCTGTTCTGGTCTTATGG
>NZ_JADBTF010000078.1:0-3347 GCF_020246295.1 Microcystis sp. M090S1
AAAAAAGCGTTATCGGAAAGAGTTCACCAATGTAATTCTTGCGGCCACATCGAACCGAGAGATACGGCATCAGCAAAGGTAATCGAGAACCGAGGAAAAAATGCGGTCGGACTGACCGTGTTAGAAAACGCTCGCGGAGGCGGTCGGTTGGGGGTCGTTCAGTTAAACCTGTTTGATCTAGTCAAGAGCCTATGAACCAAGAATCCCTCGCTAAACCGCGCGAGCGGTTAGCGGGGGAGAGTCAAGCTTCCACTAAACGAAAAGCCGCACCCAAACCGACAGCGATCTCATCGGGAGAAATTCTGCCATCATGGTTAATATCGATCGCATCAAATACCGCATCGGTTCCCGCCCATTCTTCCCGGGTGATGAAACCATCCCCATCATGATCATAGACTCGGAAAATATCTTCGGCGGCGTGTTCTAGGGTTGACTGACCTTCCAACTGGGTTAAACGTTGAATCAGCAATTGTTCTAATAATTCTAAAGCTTTGGTAAAACCTTGAATACCTTCCGTTAGTTTTTCGGAAGCCATGGCATCTTCGGCGTGCATTTTCTCAAAAGTCGCTTGATCCATGGCAATTTTGACAATATCAAGGGTTGCGGCCTGTGCTGGATCGAGCTTACGGGGTAAATCGGCTTCTGTCCCTTGCAATTGTTCGAGCAGTTTCGGAGAAATGGTTAAAAGATCACAACCAGCTAACTCGCAAATTTCACCGATATTGCGGAAACTTGCCCCCATAACTTCGGTTTTATAACCAAACTTTTTATAGTAGTTATAGATCTGGGTAACGGATTGGACTCCGGGATCTTCAGCGCCAACGTAGTCTTTACCAGTTTCTTTTTTATACCAATCGAGAATCCGACCGACAAAGGGAGAAATTAAGGTTACTCCCGCCTCCGCACAGGCGATCGCCTGATGGAACCCGAATAATAGGGTTAAATTACAGTGAATTCCCTCTTTTTCGAGGACTTCTGCGGCTTTAATCCCTTCCCAAGTCGAGGCAATTTTAATTAAGACTCTTTCTCTAGAGATACCCGCTTTTTCATACTGGGAAATTAGATAACGGGCCTTGTGGATGGTAGCTTGGGTATCGTAGGAAAGACGAGCATCTACTTCGGTCGAGACGCGGCCGGGGACGATTTGCAGGATTTGCAGACCAAAACCGATCGCTAGGCGATCGAAAGCTAATTTGGCCACATCTTCCGGGGTGGCCTGCTCTCCTAATTCTTTTCTGGCCGCTTGCAGGGTTTGATCGACAATCGGCTGATATTGGGGCATTTGGGCCGCGGCCGTAATCAGGGAGGGGTTAGTGGTGGTATCTTGGGGTGTAAAAGCTTCGATCGCTTGGATATCGCCGGTATCGGCAACAACCACTGTAAATTGGCGTAATTGTTCTAGTAGGGTTTTAGCCATAACTTCTCCAGATGCGTGTTAACGCAAGACTTTATCCGGATCTTAGCGATTCGATCGAGAGGAAGGGGAAAATTCCCGATTGATTTAATTCCCACCCACAGACCTTGCCAAAGTAAGGATGAGCCGGGGAATCTTTTGGCCACTCCTTGCCCAAAGTCCTGTATTTGTGATAGTATTAGTGATTGTGTCGATTTAATAAAAGGGAGTTTATGCCCAAGCTAAAAACGCGAAAGGCGGCGGCCAAACGATTCGAGGCCACGGGAAGCGGCAAAAAAATCAAACGTCGCAAAGCCTTCAAAAATCACCTACTCGATCATAAAAGTGCCGAACGCAAGCGCCGTCGTTTGTCCCAGATTACCTTGGTACACGAGCGCGACGAGAAGGAAGTGCGCTTAATGTTGCCCTATTTGTAAATTTTCCAGAAAAATCGTCTAAAGGATTATCATGTCTAGAGTAAAACGGGGGAATGTCGCCCGCAAGCGACGCAAAAAAGTTCTCAAATTAGCCAAAGGTTTTCGCGGTTCTCACTCGCGCTTATTCCGTACCGCTAACCAACAGGTCATGAAGGCCTTGCGGAATGCCTATAGAGACCGTCGCAAACGTAAACGCGATTTTCGTCGTCTTTGGATTACCCGCATTAACGCCGCTGCTCGTCAACAGGGCATCAGTTACAGCCAACTGACCGGACAATTAAAGAAAGCTAATATCCTCCTGAATCGGAAAATGTTGGCCCAATTAGCTGTCCTCGATCCCGTCGCTTTTGCTAAAGTGGTAGAACTAGCCAAAGGATAATTTAGCCCCGAGCATGACGGAAACTTGGCAAACGATTCAATTCCCCAGTTCAGAAAGTGCGATCGCTTTAGCGGGTCATCAAGAAGCTAACCTCAAATTGATAGCCAGGCAAACTGGGGCGAATTTAGTCCTCAGAGGCCTGGAATTGCGGATTGCGGGGCAACCGACCCCGGTGGAGCGTGCCACAGCGATTGTACGCTCCTTAAGTATTTTATGGCAAGAGGCCAAGTTAATCGCCGAAGCCGATATTATGACGGCTATCCATGCCCTCGATACGGGGCGTTCTAGCGAGTATAAAGAACTACAGCAGGATATTCTCGCTCGTACCCGTCGCGGGGAGCTAATTCGGGCAAAAACCTTCCGTCAGCGTCAATATATCCAAGCGATTCAAAGTCACGATATCACCTTTTGTATTGGACCTGCTGGCACGGGGAAAACCTTTTTAGCCGCCGTTTTAGCCGTACAAGCTTTATTAGAAGATAAAGTAGAACGGATTATCCTCACCCGGCCGGCCGTGGAAGCGGGGGAAAAATTAGGCTTTCTCCCGGGGGATTTACAGCAAAAAGTCGATCCTTTTTTGCGTCCCCTCTACGATGCTTTATACGAATTTATCGAAGCGGCCAAAATTCCCGACCTGATGGAACGGGGTAAAATCGAAATCGCACCCTTAGCTTATATGCGGGGACGAACCCTAGCTAATGCTTTTGTTATCGTTGATGAGGCCCAAAATACCACCCCAGCACAGTTAAAAATGGTCTTAACTCGCTTGGGATTCGGTTCGCGCATGGTAGTAACTGGAGATGTCACCCAAACCGATTTACCGCAACAACAGGAATCGGGGTTAATTGCCGCTCAAAAAATCCTCAAATCAGTAGAAGGGATTGCTTTTTGTTACCTATCCCGGGCCGATGTGGTGCGTCATCCCTTAGTACAAAAAATCGTCTCAGCCTACGAACAGCACGAAAAATAACCGATTGTTGAGATAGTCGCTCTTGTACTCTTGCGAGAGAGTATAGAATTAGGGCTTGCTGAATAATGGTAAAACCCTTTTAAAATAAGGCTTTTGACCTGTTAAAGTCCGATGTTAGTGCAAGAAAATAGGATTGGGACTTTCAAAAACCTTGCATTATCCTTCTTG
>NZ_JADBTF010000079.1:0-3382 GCF_020246295.1 Microcystis sp. M090S1
ACAAGCCTGACATCGCTTTATCCAAACTAATCGCTAACCTTAAAACAGTTAGTAGTCGCTTAATTAGAAAAGAATTTCCAGATTTGGCGGCAAAGTATTTCGACAACAAACCCTATTTTTGGACGGGAGCTTATTTCGTGGCTAGTTGTGGCGGCGTTACCGTCGAACAACTAAAAAAATACGTCGAGAACCAAAACTCCCCAAAAATGGAAACCCTACCGCGTTAGTTTTATTCTGGTGGCGATTCATCTCCCGTTAACCGCTACGCGGTTTAACGGGAGTCCTCTCGCGACCTTGAGATAGCGCCTTTAGAGTCATCTAAAAGCGCAAGCAAAATTAAAACACACTTTGATTAACTCCGATCCAAATTTTACTCATAAGGGGGATCGGGACGAAGAAAAAAATTTTTATTTTGGCAATCGTCTATCTCAATTCTGTCACCTCATTTGCCTCGTTAGGGAGTAGGATGTGTTACCGGTAAGGGGTTCTTCGGTATAGTTAGGCGTGGAGTTATATCCAATCGCTAACAAGGGTAACGTTAGGGTCAGAATTGCGATCATGGTTCCGAGTAAATTGGCCCACCTATGACTAGGAGGTTCGGAAGTCTTCCCTGACGGGTTGCTTGATTCCATAAAGGGGTCGTGTTGAACTCGACAAGTAAAGAATACGAGAGATATATAGAGCAGTAAGCTATCGGCCTTGAGCTTTTAGCAAATTACTGCTATTTTTTGCCTTTGGGCTTGGTTAACGTCTCGCGAGAAAGCGACACATTAACAGCAATATTCTCCCTACTAATTATATTTTACCCATTTTTTTCCAGGAGTTCCCTCTGATACTTTTCTTGACGATCTCTCCAGATCATGGTCTGTTGGTGTTCGTCCCTGTTACACTGTGGGTGCAAGCATTGCCTACCCTAGATTAGTTCTTCTCTAGCAGCCTATAGCATCGGCCCTAGCTTAGATCAAAACGGCTTCCTTGTCTGATCGCGAACTGAGCTTATACTAAATCCAGTTATTAAAGACTGATTATCTATTCCTCCTTTTGCATGAGTGCCTCTTGCCTCTTGCCTATCCTGATATGTAGCCTATACTCAACGGATTTAGTATTATTTACTAGCTCAATCCACAAAAAAAATGTCTGAAAGGCTTAAACCTTAAGCGATCCAAACATTTTTTCATTGCAATCGGAGGGTGATATTGACTTTATGTCTTAACTTTGAGCTTACGATAGAAAGCTGGCTGTTAATGTAGCCTATTTAACCAAAATATCGATTTTTTGCTTATTTATCGGGATAGACATTGACCTTTTCTTAAAATTATCGGAGTTTAGAGATAATTGGTTAGCTAATCTCCCAATAAGCCAGGCCCCAGAGACCAGCAAGGCATCCGTCAGGGACGGCGATCAGGGCAAGTGGAATTAATCTACCAATATAGATATCCTGACATCCTCACCGCCGTAAACGGACGGTGATTCCTCGCCACGCCACCTTTTTAGGATGGTCGCGTCAATGGGGTTGACGCAGATAGCGAAAAACGCTTAATTGCTTAAGTCTGACACTTTCGACCCGTCCAGTTAAAGTCGAACGTATGCCCTCCGGTGACTAATTTAATTTTGGTTTGTACATACCGACCTAGGGTACGTTTTGCCTCTAGCATGGAGTTACCATCGGCCGTCAGCTTCCCCTTACTCATCGTCAACCCGTTGCAGGAATTTCAACCTAGTATATTTATTGAAGGAGTATCTATGATAGGGCGGGTTTTTTAGACCAGTAATATCTTAACACAAAGCCGTCCTAAAAGGACGGGGTTTTCAACCCAAATTTTCGATAACTCGATCGAGAGAGAAAAGCCAAGAACCTGCGAGAAAATTGCCGATTTCTACCGTCCAGTATTACTGCTCACATCGCCCTAGATCATGCCGTCAGTCATTCTTCAGCGAGAAACCACCTCGCTAGAGGATTCTGATTCTAGGGGGAGAGAGGGTTTAATCATCCCGTGTTTTGTCTCCTCTGGTGTCACTTGACGGATAACCTCCAAAGCTTCCTTGATCATTACTGCCATGGGAACCGCGACAATCACCCCCAGTAAACCGCCCACTCGCGCCCCCGTCAAGACCGAGACCAACACCCAAAAGGGATTTAACCCGGTGACACTGCCCAAAATCCGGGGAGCAATGCCATTTTCGACAATTTGCTGCACCACTACAGCCACGGCTAAAACTTGTAGAGCTAAACCAATATCGCGCAAAGCTAGTAAAGCTGTCACCGTGACAATGCCTACAGTTCCCCCAAAAGGGATTAAGGCCATGGTACCAATCAACAGACCGAATAGTAGACCAAAAGGGACTTTAATCGATAAAAAGGCCGTGACTAATCCCAGGGCCATGCAGGTGGCGCAAATTACCTGTCCGACAAAGTAATTCTGAAAACTTAAGCGTAGGGTTAGGGAAAAGGGTTGTTGGACGGGTTTGGGCAACCATTGGATAATACTCCTCCAGATATCGGGACTGTGGAGAAGTAGATAAAAGGTGAGGATAATGGTTAGCAGCACATCAAGCACCCGCACCACGGTAAAAACGGTGAGATTAAGGGCTAAATTAACGCTTCTTCCCGCTAAAATTTGCAATTCTGCCCCTAAACGACTGTTAAACTGAGCGATAACACCATCGAAACTGATCGGAATCGGCAGATTCATCGTGTCGATTTTGGTATCTAGTTGCATCAGTTGGCGCTGTCCCGAGTCTAACCATTCCGGCAATCTGTTGACAAATTGCTGTGCTTGGGTGAAGACTAAGGGAACTAGGGTTATGCCCACGGCCACAAAAATTAAAATCGTGATCAGGGAAACCACGATCGCAGCTAAACCCCGTTTTAATCCCTGACGTTCCAACCAAGTCACCGGATAACCCAAGAGAAAAGATAGAACGGCCGCTATCAGTAAAATAACAAATAAAGATTCAAAATAGCCAAAAATTGCCGATAATGCCCAGACATTCAGAACTATAAGTGGTGCAGCTAGAGCAATCACCAGTAAGCGAGATAGGGAATTCAGGGATTGCCACCACGTCTGAACCCAATTGCGTTTCGGGGGAACGACTTTAACTTCCACCATGAAGCCTCTTAAAGGGTTTGTTTCAACACTTGTATTCTGACAGATCGAAGCCGAACTCGCTAACTCAATCGGGGGAAGTGGGAAGATGGGGTGTGGGATGCTGACAGGTGTGGGTTTATTACAACCCAGATGGTTCTTCGGTTTGTCTTATGCAACGTACAGGATTATAAGGAATGAAACTCTTATAGAGAAAGACATTTGGCGATTTTTGTCAATTGTTTTTGATCTAGAGCGAACTAATCAATTAAGTCTCTTGCCAGATAAGGATTTAG
>NZ_JADBTF010000008.1:0-2837 GCF_020246295.1 Microcystis sp. M090S1
AAACGCCTTGGGAGAGTCCGGCCTCTGGATTTTCAGTGGAGACATTGAGAATCTAAGCTGTCTCGTTGAACAAGGAATTTCCGATAGTGATAGGTCAAGAATCCCCCGTCACAGCGTAGCTTGACGGTGGGAGTATGTCAAATTTTGCTGAGAATACGCTGGACTATATCCATTCCTGTGAAGGCTTGCCAGCCAAAAAGACCTAAAATGACGGCATTAAGGGTAATATGGGTGATTCTGGCCAATTCATTGCCTTTTTGCATTAAAGGTACTAAAGCGGCACTGATCGAGATTAAACCCACCATCCCTAAACCCGCCAGCAGATGGGGACCGACAAATAATTTACCGTTATTAATATAAGTCACCGCCATACCCCCGATCGTCCCCAAGACCATTAAAGCGAGGATTAGGGAGCCAATTTGATAGTGTTTAGTGCGAAAATCCTTGGGCAATAATTCTTTTTTTAGGTCTTTATCTGCTGTACGCGTCCGTCGCCATTGTAGCCCCGAATAGAGGGCATAGATAGTTAATCCTAATAAAATCCACATGAGAATGGGATGGCCAAATTGTGACCAAGTTTTTACGGCACTGGGAATCTCGAAGTTCATAGTTGTCTGTTCTCATCAAAGATCGCTTCTTAATAAAAATTAACATGAATCGCTCACTCTTCCTTATTTTTCGGGTCATTAGACTTGTCAGACTAGATCAGCAAGATAGCTCACCATCACCACTACTCGCCACTCCCCGCTCTCCTATAGCTTTTAAAGAGGATTTAGTAAGAATAATGCCAGAAGCGGCAAAACTAAGGTTTCAACCTAGACGCGGTTTAGTGATAATTCTTTGACAATAGAGTTGAATTCCTTGCAGCTTGGCTAGGGAGAATTTTGGTTTAATGGGAAGGATCAGTAAAGACATAAAACTCATCCGCAGCAAGCGATAAACAAGGATAGTTAAAGTCGTATGTTTTTCGAGACTGAGAAGATAACTATAGATATTATGAGTTAGTCTTAGATAACCATAGCGACGGGTGATAGAAGATGGTTCATGAATGATTTTAATCTGATTGGTAACAACAACTAAATAGCCTTGATTTGCGTATCTTCGGGAAAAATCAAAGTCTTCGTAGTAGAGAAAGTAATCGGGATCGAAATGGGGACAAGTGGAAAAATTAGAGAAATTAATTAATAAACTGCATCCCGTCACCCAGTCGGGAATAAGGTAGGGTTTATCTCCATAGTCTAAGGATTCCTCCACCACGTTAATTGTGCCGATTTTGGCATTAAATTTTCCCCAACCAAACCAGATTTTACCATCCGGTTCGTAAATTTCTGTACCAGCGATGGCAACTTCCGGATATTGCTGAAAAAATTTGCTTGCTTTCTCCAGAGAGTCCGGTAATAAGTAAGCGTCAGGATTAACTAACCAAACGATAGCTTTTCTGTCTTGCTGATAAATCCAATCAAGTCCCAGATTACATCCTTTCCCAAATCCTAAATTTTCCCCCGCTTCAATAATCTTGACTCTTTGCGCTGCTAAAGATTGGATATTTTTATCTTCAATGGAATTGTTAACAATGATGAGAGTAGCAGATAAGTCATCGTCGAAGGAAGCGATTAAACGCTTAATTAATTCCGCGCAATTGTAGTTAACGGTCAATAGATAAATCATTACAGATAAAAGGTAGAGAATTACTTTTTCTGAAGACGACAGAGATTAAAATTTTCGATTTTGGTGGGAAATGGTTGACAACTTTGGAAATCAATAACGAGATTTTCCTTCGCTAAATCCTCCACTATATCAGGCGATTTTTTATTAAAGTCTGTCTGGAGAATGTAGAGAGATTCTGGGGGAGTATTAGCAATAAATGTCTCGGCATTTTTTCGCATTAAAGTTCCCTCACTGACTCCAGTATTGCCTTTGAGTCTCACAAAACGAGTCGAAGCGGGAAAATAAGGGACGATAAAAGATGTTCCTTCATCTCCCCAGATAACAATCGTGGAATTTTCGTAGGGTTTTAATGCTTGACTATCGATACCAAAATAATGATCTGACCATCCCATTCTCCACCAATCCATCGGTTTAACCGTAGTGACAATTAAGGAAAATATTACCAAGTTTATGATTAATAATGGTTTCTTGCGAGGATAAAGATAGGCAATAATCAAAATAATTAAAGTGGGAGTGATTAATTCTAATGGCATCAGATAACGATAGATAGAAAATCCCACTAACCAAATAGAGTAAGCGGTCAGAGAAAAAGGCAGTAAAAACCCTAAAACTGCACCGTGGGTTAAGTCAGGTTCAGAAGATAGATTGCGCTTAGAAATAACACGAAAAATAATCACTACTATTAGTAAAATTATCAATAAATAGGTTATAGCTAATCGGCTATCTTGGAAAGGAACCTCAGATACAAGAGTTTGTCTCTGGATAAAATAAACAGGATAAAACAACCATTGCCAGATATCTTTAGGCAAATATTGTATCCCTTTAAAATTGTAGTCGGTTTCGATATAAGGAGATTGAAATATTTTATTATAGAAGGGAAAAAGAGGATTAGCAAACTTTGTCCACATTAGGATAATCCAATAACCAGCAGTGAGACTAAAACCCACGGCCATTGAGAGAATTGATAGAATTAAATTGCGTAACTTTTCTGACCAAGAATTAGGTAAAAAATTAATAGCTACCAAAAAGCTAATACTATATAAAGCATTGGTTAATTTCAACCCCGTTGCTAATCCTAGTAAGAGTCCAGCTAAAAGAATATTTTTAGAGGGAATTGGCAGATTTTTCCCTAAACTACTAACTATAAAAAATAATCCTCCCAGAACGAA
>NZ_JADBTF010000080.1:0-57270 GCF_020246295.1 Microcystis sp. M090S1
AAGATCGAGACAAGTTCCCGCCTTTGTGTCCCGATTTTGTGATTGAATTACGTTCTCGTACCGATTCTTTAACCTCTTTACAGGACAAGATGCGCGAATATTTAGCTAGTGGTTTACGTTTAGGTTGGCTGATTAATCCGCAACAGCAGCAGGTGGAAATCTACCGACTAAATAGCGATGGGGAAATTATTAATTTACCTGCTATTTTATCCGGGGAAGATGTGTTACCCGGGTTTGTTTTGAATTTAACTTAGGAAGGATTACAGGGAATAACAAAGGGAATGACACCGAATCAGGCTATCTCTATTTTGTCAAGACATTTCCAGAAAAGCGATCGATTGTCAGCTTGGCGGTGTATAATCTCTCAAAAGCAGGCATCAAGCTACAGAGTTCTCAATATCGTCCACAAAAAACAATCAGGATTTCAGGAACAGATTCTCTCGCTACTGCTTCAAAGAAAGAGGAAACTCTCAGTCACAACATTGATATTTGTCAATAATGTCACCTAAAATTTTCAATCATCACTTTACTCCTCTTAAATCCCTCTCTCTGGGATTATTTCTCCTGCAAGCTTTCACTCCCCTCACCCTAGCAGCCCCCCCGCGAGAACTGGATCAAACCGTCGGCTGTGATATTCTGGTGGTGGGTGGTGGTTTAGCCGGTGCCGGTGCGGCCTACGAAGCTTTATTATTAGGAAAAACCGTCTGTTTAACCGAGATTACCGACTGGGTGGGGGGACAGATATCTTCTCAGGGAACCTCCGCATTAGATGAAAGACGAACACAAAGAGAAAAATTATTTTTCCCGAAAGGTTATCTAGAATTTAGGGAAAGAATTAGAAAGCATTACGGGAAACGCAACCCCGGAGAATGTTGGGTAAGCGGGTCTTGTTTTTTGCCTTTTGATGGACATAAATTATTATTTCAACAGTTAGAAGACGCTGCCAAAAAAGGCAAAGGAACCCTGAAATGGTTTCCCACCACGGTAGTCAAAGAATTAAATATTGAAACTTTACCCAATCGCGGTACCGGTCAACAGATTACCAGTGTAATTGCTATTCAACATAGTCCCGCAAAAGGTACTCCTCCCCTAAATACCGAGTTTTTGTCGCAAAAAATGGAGGATATCTATCGCTACGAAAATTCTCCCCGTTTTGATAAGAAAATCCTCCGTTTTGTCCCCAAATCCTCCCAACCGAATCAATTAGCAGATTGGTATGTGATTGAAGCGACCGAAACCGGGGAAATAATCGGATTATCAGATATTCCCTACCGTTTAGGTGTCGATAAGCGCAGTTATCTCGAACCTTCTTCCTCTAGCGTCACTGGCGACCCCTACTGTACCCAAGGCTTTACCTATACCTTCGCCATGGAGGAAACAGAAAAACCACAAACCCACGAGAAACCCGTTTATTATGAACGCTATGCCCCCTATTTTAGCTATGAATTGCCGCGATTAGCCGATTTTGACCTCGTTTTCACCTATCGTCGTATTTGGAGTCCGCAACTGGGTAAAGAGAAAACCTTTGGGGGAATTACTTTTACCGAACCCCTACCGGGGGATATTTCCATGCAGAATTGGACCTGGGGAAATGATTATCGTCCGGGGACTGCGAAGGATAACTTTATCTACACCCGTGAACAGTTGCAACAGCTAGGACAGTTATCTCCGGGGGGATGGATGGGAGGATTACGCACCGAAACCCTCGCGAGGGGCGAAGAACACGCCATTTCCTACTATTATTGGTTAGTAGAAGGAACCACCGATTCCCAGTTAGGGGACGGGGTAAAAGTTCCCCATTTGAATAACCGTTATCTCTCCGGTTTTGATTCTCCCATGGGTACTGCCCACGGTTTGTCAAAATATCCCTATATTCGGGAAGCAAGACGGATTATCGGTCGTCCTTCCCTGACTTTCCCCGATGGTTTTACCGTCACAGAAATCGATATTTCCCGACAAAATTTTCAAAGCGATTTCTATCGTCAAAATCTTTCCCCAGCAGAATATCGGCGCTTAATTGCCACCTTGGCAGGATTAGAGGGATTTTCCGTACTTGATGGCACATTATCCCCCGATCAGGCCGTTAAACGCAAGCGATCGACTATTTACCCCGATTCCGTCGGTATCGGTCACTATGCGATTGATTTTCATCCCTGCATGACGGAACATCCCCCCGAAAAACCGGGTAATACAGAAAAAGCAGGAGAAAGACAGGGACAAGGGCAAGCTTACCCCTTCGAGATTCCTTTAAGGGCTATAATTCCCCAAAAAATCGATAATTTACTGATAGCGGGGAAAAGTATCGCCCTTAGTCATATTGCCGCGGCCGCCTATCGTGTCCATTCCTTCGAGTGGTCCTCTGGGGTAGCTGCCGGCATCACGGCAGTGTATGCTTTAGATAATAATGTACTGCCCTATCAATTAGTAGAAAGTGATTTTCTCATCGGCAATCAACAACTGCGAGAATTACGGCAAAAAATCGACGCTAGTGGTAATCCAACTATGTTCCCCGATGCCTCAATTTTCCAGTCGATGGATAATTGGTATTAATTAGGGTTTGCTGAAAAAACTTTTTCAGCAGACCCTAGGTACTGCTCATCCATGTCTCTCAGATTGCCCGATTTCGTCCCCCCCCTCAACGGTTACGACTTTTTTGGGTTGAGAATACTATTAATAATCAGAGCGTTTTTGGGAAGATAAGGAGGATCAATCATTTCACGATGAATACCAGTGGCATAATGATTGATTCTTTCCCCTTTTGTTGCTTGTGTCCAATCATCTTGAGCTTCATAGTTTCCCTCAGCACGAATCAAATGAATAGTCCCTTGAATTTGTACATTTTTTAAGTCAGAATTCCAAAGAAAATTAAAGTATTCCCACACTTGATTATAAGTGCGATTGCGGAGTTTTTGATTCTCTAAAAAGTAACCTCTTAATTCCTGACGTTTGGGATTTAATAAGAAAGCATCAACCCCTTCTTGAATCTCTGACATATCAGCTTTTTTAGCCTCACGTCCTCCTCTGTAAGTATCCAGTAAAATGACATCAGAAACAACTCTCCCTCGACTTTCTAATTGTTGCGCCATTAACATCGCTAAAAATCCGCCGGCGGAATGTCCCATTAATTTTATATCTTGATTCTGAGCCAAATCCTCAATTAATTCAGCGTATTTTTCTAACATTAATTCATCGCTAATATACCGGAAAGTATAGAGAGCATAATCCGTTATATACTCTGCTAAATTGGCATAAGCAGCAGCGAAACCAAGGGCGGGGGGAAATAAAAAGACGGCTTTTTTTTGCTCCTTATTAAACACCACATAAGGACGTTCTTTCGGTTGAATATTCATCTCCTGAGCATAGATAATATAATCGCTTAATTCGGCTACTGTTGGCTTTTCATAAATCATTGATAAAGGAATTTCTATGGCCATTTTTTCATAAATTAAAGCCATAAGATTCATAGCTTGTAAGGAATGACCACCCAACTCAAAGAAGTTATCATTAACCCCTATCTTGCCAGCTTGTAGAAGTTGTTGCCAAAGGCTTACTAAGATAGTTTCCGTTGAATTGCGGGGGGCTAAATAGGGTGATTCAACTAGAGAAGTCTCATCCGGTATAGGCAATTTATGAACGTCTATTTTCCCATTAGGATTTAAGGGAAAATCCGACAACATGACAAAGGCAGAAGGGATCATGTAAACGGGTAATTTCTGCTGTAAGAAACGACGCAAATCCTGGGAAGTTAATAAAGTATCTTTTCTGATTACATAAGCAACTAACCGTTGATTATATAAGGTATCTTCCCGCATAATCACAACAGTTTGTTCAACGTTGGGATGAGTTTCTAAAACCGTCTGAATTTCTCCTAATTCAATGCGTAAACCTCTCAGCTTGACTTGATTATCAATCCGCCCTAAATATTCAATATTGCCCTCAGGAAGATAGCGAGCTAAATCCCCGGTTTTATATAATTTACCCTGAGCAAAAGGATGAGGAATAAATTTTTCAGCCGTTAATTCAGGTTGGTTGAGGTATCCACGCGCTAAACCCATTCCACCAATATGTAATTCTCCAGCAACACCAATAGGAACCGGTTGGAGATAACTGTCGAGGATATAAACTTGGGCATTAGCAATGGGACGTCCAATAGGAATTAACTGGGAATTTGGCTGACAGCACCAGACAGTAGCATCAACGGCGGCTTCTGTTGGTCCATAAGCGTTATATAATTCACAGTTTAACTGCTGAAAAAATCGTTGATTGAGTTCATAAGATAAGGCTTCTCCCCCGACAATTACTCGTTTTAAACAGTGGCAATCTTTGCTCTTGGGATGTTGCAGAAAAACTCGCAATATTGAGGGAACACAAGTGAAATAAGTTACTTGTTCTTGCACAATTAAATCTATTAAATAATCTATATCTTTATACCCGTCAGGTTTAGCCACGACTAGGGTAGCACCAGATGTTAAAGATGAGAAAACTTCCCAAACCGAAACATCAAAACTAAAGGGAGTAATTTGGAGAATGCGCTCTTCAGAGTTAAGATTATAATTATCAATATTGTATTTTAGAGTATTGCAAATTCCTCTATGAATATTCATCACACCTTTAGGTTTTCCTGTTGAACCAGAAGTGTATATAACATAAGCTAAATTTTCTGGTTTAACTGGAGAGGTCAAATTCTCTTGACTATAATTAGCTATCTTTAACCAATCTGTATCTAAACACAGTATTTCGGGGCAATTTTCTGGTAGAGATTGAACTAAAGATTGCTGAGTTAACAACAGAGAGATAGCTGAATCAGATATCATATAATCCAAGCGCTCAGGGGGATAATTAGGATCCAAAGGAACATAAGCTCCCCCAGCTTTCATAATTCCCAATATTCCGATGATCATCTCAAAGGAACGCTCAATAAAAATCCCCACTAATACTTCTGAAGTTACGCCTTTTTCTTGTAAATAGTGACCGACTTGATTAGCTCGATTATTTAACTCTCGATAGGTCAATTTTTCGCCATCAAAAATAAGAGCTATTGCCTCGGGATTATCTCTAACTTTTTCTTCAACTAACCGGTGCAGACACTGTTGAGGATAAGCAACTTCGGTTTGATTCCACTCTATTAGTAATTGATGCTGTTCTTCAGGAGTTAATAAATTAATCTCAGATAATTTACAATCGGGATTCTGAATTACACTTTTAATAATTTGTAAAAAGTGACCGTTCATTCTGGCGATGGTTTCAGGCAAAAATAAATCTGGCTCATATTCGATCACTAATGTAAGATTATGACTATCTTCAAAGAAGCTCCAAGTCATATCAAATTGAGCCATCCGTGGTTTTAAGGGATAAGGTTGATGTTCCAAACCAGGAATTTTTAAGACAGTTTTGCTTTCTTTACTCAGTAGAGAAAACATGACATCAAATAAGGGATTTCTGGACAAATCACGTTCTAAATTGAGAGCGGATACTAATTTATCAAAAGGATAATCACGATATTCATAAGCATCAAGACAGGTGTTAGTTACTTCCCCTAAGACTTGCTTAAAAGTTACTCCCTCTGGTAATAAAGATCTCAAAGCCAAGGTGTTAACATAAAACCCGATCTGGTTTTCTAAATCAGGATGATTTCGTGCTGAAATAGGGATACCAACTACTAAATCCCGTTGGCCGGTGTGGCGGTAGAGTAATATTTTAAAGAAAGTCAGTAGGGTAATAAATAGAGTTGTCTGATTTCGAGTTGCAAAGGTTTGTAATTGTTGGCTAAGACTCTCACTAAATTGATAAGTGTAGGAAGCCGCTTGAGAAGATTTTACTTGAGGTCGAGGGAAGTCTATCGGTAAGTTTAAGATAGGGGGATGTTCGGCAAAAACCTCGCACCAATACTCATGTTGTTCTCTAACTTCTTCACTTTCTAACCACTGATTTTGCCATGCCGCATAATCTTTATACTGTAGGGTAAGAGGGGGTAATTCAGCTTTTTTTTGTTGAGTATAAGCAGAGTATAATGTAAAGAACTCTTGAAAGATAATATCAAGTGATTGTGCATCTCCAATAATATGATGGACAGTCAAACCAAAGATAAATTCTTCTGACTTAATCTGCACCAATAAGACCCGAATAAGGGGCAAATTTTCTAAACTAAAAGGTAAATTTGCCGAATCTTGAATTAAATCATCTGCCAAGAGTTCAGCATCTTTTTCTTCTATTAAATCTTTAAAAATGATTAACTGTTCTGTGGGGATTTGCTCATGAATAACTTGCTTAATATTGCCCCCAACACTGGTAAAAGTGGTTCTGAGAATTTCATGACGGTTCACCAGTTCTTGAAAGGCTGCTGTTAATATAGAAACATCTAAATTGCCATTAATTCTCATGGCAAGCCTAATATTATAAGCACTAGAAGATTCGCTGATGTGCTGCAAAATCCAAAGCCTTCTTTGACCGTGAGAGACTTGGTAATATTTTTGTTTTTCCAGTGGGTTAATTGAGTCAGATTGTGGTAAGTTGATCATCGTTTTTGTCGGGATTGAATTAATACAGCTTGTTCTTTTAAAGTATTATGGGTAAAAATTTCCCGTAATCGGAGAGAAACTCCAAATTGATTACGGATTTGTGACACTAAGCGCATCGCCTTCAGACTGTTTCCTCCTAGTTCAAAAAATGACTGATTACTGTTACTAACTTCTGCTTCTAATAACTCACCCCAAAGGGAAGCTAATAAAGCTTCTTGTGGATTAAAATCTGGGACTTGGTTAGTTGAGTCAGTAATATTTTCTTCGGGTTTTGGCAAAGCTAGACGATGAATTTTTCCATTAGGTAACAAGGGAAAAGCTTCTAACCGCATTAAAAAGCTAGGCTGCATATAAATCGGTAAGAGTTGCTTTAATTTACCTCGAATATATTCCTGATGAACTGTATCCTCTGCCTGATAATAAGCAATTACGTTTACTAATTCCTCCTTTTTATTAGCCATAACTAAGGCTTTTTCTACTCCCTCAATCCCACTGAGGACATCTTCAATCTCTCCTAATTCAATCCGTACCCCATTTAATTTAATTTGATTGTCACTGCGTCCTATTACTTCTAAAGTTAGATCAGGAAGCAGTCTGCCTAAGTCTCCAGTACGATAAACTATATCCCTCCCCCCATTCAAAGGATTAGGCACAAAAACTGAATGAGTTAAGCTTTCATCTTGATAATAACCTTTTGTTAAATAGGGGGATTTAACGAACACTTCTCCTACTTCTCCTATTGCCCTGGCGCGATTTCCATCAACCACTGCATAAGCGGCATCTGGCAAAGTTTGACCACCCGGAACCCGTTCATAGGGAATATTATTAGGGTTAGGAATTCGATAAAAATGCTTAACAAATGTAGTTTCACTTGCCCCATAAATATTCACAAATTCTGTCTGAGAGCCAAAAATTTGATGCCATTCAGCCAGTTCTTTCACAAATAAAGGCTCTCCTCCTAAGACAAAAATTCGCAAACTTTTCAGGAGATTATGAGCATTAATTAAACCACGCCCCATCTTTAAAAATAGACGCATTACCGAGGGGACAGTGTGTAGTAAGTTAATTTTCCATTCTCCTATTCGCAGTAATAAAAGCTCTAAGTCTTCTCGCTCTGTACTCTCTGGAATATACAGAGTTCCCCCTGAGCATAAAGTCACACAGGTTTCCCTCAAATAAGCATCAAAATTAATTTGAGCAATTTGTAAACAGCGCCAACTTTCATTAATGCCAAATTCCCGTTTTTCCCAATCAATGAAATGACGTAAGCTGCCGTGACTGCCTAAAATTGCTTTAGGTTCACCGGTTGAGCCAGAAGTAAACATAATATAATTAGAATCATCAGCATCCGGCATAGCTAGAAGGGGTTGCAGTTTGCTTAATTGGCAAGGAAACTCTTGATAATCCATGCCATTCCACTGATGATATTGCTGAATTTTATGAGCCTTAACCACTAAGATATGAGGCGGTTTTTCTAATGCGGATAGTTGGGGTTTAATCCCCTCTAAATTCTCAGCCGCAACTAAGATAATTTCGGGGCTAGTTTTAATCATCATGCGTTGCCGGCGCTCCTCGGGTTCATCTAAACGTAGAGGTAAATAGATTCCTCCGGCTTTAAATACTGCCAGCATGGCGATTAACTGACGATAATCTCCCTCTAGGAGAACACCACAAACCTTGTCTTTTTCCACGCCTAATTCTTTTAAGGCATAAGCCCAAAAGTTAGTTAGTTCATGTAATTCTTGATAGCTAAATTTACCCCCTGGATAAATAATCGATGTTTTCTCCGGTTTGGCTTCAACTTGGTCAATAAAATCGTGGATAATAGTACGGGTTTCTAAGCGAGGAATAGGATTGATAAAATTGGCAATGAAAGCGGTTTCTGCCTCCGATAACAAAGAAATGTCTTTGACGGGTTGGGCGGGGTTAGATAGCATTTCATTCAAGAGTTTATCGAAGTGAATGAGACATTTTTTCATCCTCTCCTCTTGGAATAAGTCGGTGTTATAAATTAGCTCTAATCTGAGTTTTTCCTGATCTTCACTAAACACAAAAGATAGATCAAACTTACTGGTCGGGGTCAGGGAATCTAGAGATTTTATTTGTATATTTTCCAAGCCTACAGGTTGATCAAAATTTTGCAGAAGGACTAATATATCAAACAAGGGAGTGCGGTTAATTTCTCTAGAAACAGCTAATTTTTCTACTAAAATATCAAAGGGATAATCGGAATGTTCTAAGGCTTCGGTAACGGTTTGACGAACCTTTGCGAGTAGATTTTTGTAGCCTTTTTCGGGTTCAATTTGGTCACGAATAACTAAGGTATTGAGAAATAAACCGATTAGAGATTGCAGTTGAGGATGGCTTCTGGTGGCGATTTCTGTACCAATAGTAATATCATGTTGACCACTGTAGCGATACAGTAATATTTTGACAGCCGCTACCAATGCCATGAATAGGGTTATTTCGTTTTCTTGACAAATTTTTCTTAATTTAGAAATCGTTTCTCGGTCAAATGTCCAGCTTAAATGAGAACCCTTAAACGTCTTTATTTGGGGACGTTTAAAGTCTGTCGGTAAGTGAACTCTGGTCAGTTGTCCATTGTCCAGTTTTTGCCGCCAGTAATCTAGGTTTTTGGGATTATTTTCGCTTCTTAAAAGATTATTTTGCCATCCTGCATAATCTTTATATTGTATCGGCAATGGCTCTATACTAGGCTGTAATCCTTTGGCTAAATCAGAGTAGTATTGTAAGCATTCTTTAGCTAACAAACTCATTGACCAACCATCACAGATAATATGATGAATTTCTAACTCTAAAATATATTCATTCGGAGATAGTTTATAAATCTTAGAGCGCACCAGGGGACTTTTCTCTAAGTCAAACGGTTTTCTCTCTTTTGCAATCGTTTCTAGGATTTCTTCATCAGGTTTATTTGTCCAGTCTTTAAATTCCCAATCAAAAGGACGATTTTGCAGGATTTTCTGTTGTGGTTCACCGTTAATTAAAATGAAAGATGTCCGCAGGGATTCATGACGGGAAATCAATAATTGTATGGCTTTTTCAAAGACATCTGGACTAAAATCTCCTGCTATTTTGAGGGTGGAAACAATATGATAAGCTACATTATTGAGATCCATCTGTTGCAAGACATAGAAACGTCTCTGAGCATGGGATGTTTCGTAGGTTTCCTGTGCAGATACAAGGGGAATAGTGGCTACCGTCAGAGGGGTAACAGTGCTTAATAATGCTGCTTGTTCAGCAATGGTAGGATGGGCAAATACTTGTTTAATGGGCAAAGATTGCCCTAACTTTTCCTGAATTTTACTCACTAGAGAAATAGCTTTTAAGCTATGTCCTCCTAACTCAAAGAAGTTGTCACTAACCCCTATTTTGGATACCTGAAGAACATCTTGCCAAATCTGAGCTAAGAGGCTTTCTTTTTCATTTCTTGGGGCTATATAAGCAGATTCAATAATTGATGTCTCATCGGGGATAGGTAATTTTTTCCTGTCTATCTTGCCATTGTTATTTAAGGGAAAATCCGACAACATTACAAAGGCAGAAGGCACCATATAAGCGGGCAGTTGCTGCTGTAAGAAACGACGCAATTCTCCGATACCTAATGAGGGGGATTTCCTGACTATATAAGCGACTAAGCGTTGATTTTCTGAGGTATCTTCTCGCAAAATAACTACGGCTTTTTCCACTTCAGAATGTGTCTCTAAAACTGCTTCTATTTCCCCTAATTCAATCCGTAATCCCCTCAGCTTAACCTGATTATCAATGCGCCCTAAAAATTCAATATTGCCCTCTGGAAGATATCGAACTAAATCACCAGTTTTATATAATATACCCGAATTAAAAGGGTTAGAAATAAATTTTTCTTGAGTTAATTCCAGACGATTGAGATAACCCCGCGCTAACCCCAAACTGCTAATATGTAACTCTCCAGGAACCCCAATCGGAAGCGGTTGTAAATTCTGATCTAAAATATAAATTTTTGTGTTATAAACTGGCTTACCAATAGACGGGGATGGGGGGTTTCCTTCTTCATAGTCGGGAACTAATCCTGAAGTAGTTACTACTGAATTCTCTGTGGGTCCATAATTATTAATAAGCTTAAAAGGCATTGATACTGAAGGGTAATGATGGAGTTTATCCCCACCCGTTAAGATAATTCTAAGGGCTATATTTTCATCCCATTCTAAAGATAAAATCTTCTCAACTAGGGGAGTTGGTAAAAAGCTGACGGTGATTTCTTGGGCAATTAACCAGTCTCGCAAGTCTGGGGGAGATTGCATGATTTCAGGTTTAACTAAGACAAGACTCGCCCCCGCCGTTAAACAGGGCCATAACTCCAAAACCGCAGCATCAAAAGCGATTCTTGCTAGTTGAGTGGTTTTGTCTAAAGGCGTAATTTCAAAAGCGTCTTGATACCAACAAATTGAATTCATTAACCCTCGATGGCTAATTAATACTCCTTTGGGTTTTCCCGTTGAACCTGATGTATAAATAACATAGGCTAAATTCTCAGGAGTCGTTAGATTGAAGGGATTTTCTGGACTATAGGTAGCTATCTTTTCCCAATCCCTATCTAAACACAGTAACTCGGCCCCAGTTTGGGGAAGAAAATCCCCTAAAGATTCCTGAGTTAACACGAGAGAAACCCCCGAATCTGAGAGGATATCCCCCAAGCGCTCGGTAGGATAATCCGGATCCAAAGGTACATAGGCTCCCCCGGCTTTTAATATCCCTAATAAACCGATGACCATCCCTAGGGAACGCTCCATAAAAATCCCGACCAAACTTTCTGGACCTACACCCTTATCTCGTAAATAGTGAGCTAACTGATTGCCCCGGTTATTTAACTGTTGATAGGTTAATTTTTGGTCTTCAAAAATAACCGCTATTCCCTGCGGATTCTGTGCAACTTGTTCCTCAAATAATTGATGTAAAGACTTATCTAAAGGATAATCTGCCTCGGTATTGTTCCACTCTACTAATAACTGATGTTGCTCTTGTGTTGTCAATATAGGTAATTGTGTTACCCGTTGCCGAGTATCAGTAACAATCCCTGTTAAAATAGTCTGTAAATGTCCTGCCATCCGTTCAATCGTATCCTGAGTAAAACGGCTAGTATCATAGATTAACTGAATCAGTAACTCCTGTTTAGGAATAGCAACCACCGTCAAAGGATAATTAGTTTCCTCAAAATTCTCCACATCCTTAACCCTTAAGGATTGACGAGAATCTCTCGATAACGCTTCTCTGGGATAATTCTCAAAAACGACCAAACTCTCAAACAGGGGAACCCCCGGTGGAATATCACTTAATCTCTGTATTTCAGCCAGAGAAACATAAGCATAATCCTGAATTTCTGCTTGCTTTTGCTGTAATTCCTGTAACCAAGATAGCAATAAATCTGATTCTCTGATGGAGACTCGCAGCGGCAATGTATTAATAAATAATCCTACCCTATGTTCTACCCCTGATAAATCATGAGGGCGACCAGAAACCGTAACCCCAAATAAAACTTCTGACTCCCCACTATAGCGACTGAGAAGAATCGCCCAAGCGGCCTGTACTAGAGTAGATAAGGTCAGATTATGCTTTTGCGCCAAAGATTGCAGGTCTTTGGAGTGAGAAGCCGATAAATGACAGTTATACTCTTTATAAGTCGGCTTACCTTCAGATTTCATTAACTGGAGTCTGTCCACCCTCAGGGGGGTGGGAGTCATAAACCCTTCAAGAGTTCGCTGCCAAAAACTCTCAGCAATAGATGGGTTTTGCTGCTGTAACCAAACAATATAATCTTGATAAGGACGCGGCAAAGGAAGATGATAACTTTTCCCTTGAATACCTGCCTCATAAAACCCTAAAACTTCTTGATAAATAATAGGCATACTCCAACCATCCAGAATAATATGATGATGATTGCAGAGGAATTTATAAGTTTGGTCCGATAGTTGAATCATCAAGCAGCGCATTAAAGGAGCAACTTTGAGTTCAAACCCTTGTTGACGCTCTGTTTGTAACAATAAATCTAAACGTTGTTGTTGCTCTGTGGGGGAAAGATTGCGCCAATCTTGATAATCCCAAGGCAAATCAACCTTTTTTCGCACAATTTGCAGAGGTTTTTCCCGTTTTTCCCAAAGAAATAGAGTCCTTAATACCGAGTGACGCTCTACAACTTTTTCCCACGCTTGCCTAAAAACTGTAAGGTTAATTTCTCCCTCCAGAGTAATTAGAGTTTGACTACAATAAATCCCTGAATCAGGAGTATAAAGACTATGAAAGAGCATCCCTTCCTGCATGGGGGAAAGAGGATAAATAGACTCCACATTTTTGGCGGGTTGATTTTTTGTATCTGCCATGAAAGATTCTCCTTATTAGTCAATTTCTGCCAGAATATCGTCTAATTCCTGTTGATTCAAGTGCGCTACTGGAAAATCTGAGGGAGTGTAACCCCCAGCATCAGGAGATAAACAATGCTCAATCAATTTCAGCAAAGCTTCTTTATAGCTGCGCCCTAAATATTCTACCGTCGAACGTTCATAGATGAGATCGCTATAAGTCCAGTTTACTTGTAACTGTCCCTCGATAACTCTGGCCGTAATCTCTAACAAATGACTACGATGTCCCTTAAGACTGTGATTAGGCCCCTTAGACTCATCCGCTAATTTCCAATCCCCTTTTTGCAATTGTCCTTGCTCAAATTGACCTAAATAATTAAACAAAACTTCTCTGGCAGGAATTTCAGCTAATTGAGACTTAATATCAGCATCATCACTCAAATATCGCAAAATTCCATAGCCAATTCCCCTGTGAGGAATAGCTCGTAACTGTTCTTTAATAGATTTGAGCCGCTCACCGGGGTGATTTTCGGGGGGGAGTCGCAAAATAACCGGAAAAAGACTGGTAAACCAACCTACCGTCCTCGATAAGTCAACCTCACTGAACAAATCTTCTCGTCCGTGTCCTTCTAAATCAAGAGATATGGTCAAATTTTCTGTCCATTCTGTCAAAGTTTCCGCTAAAGCGGTTAACAAAACCTCATTAATTTGAGTGTTATAGGCAGCGGGGACTTTTTGCAAGAGGGTGCGGGTTTGTTCTTCATCTAGAGTCACCGTGACATCATTTGCCGTCGCTACTGTATTGTATGGTTTTCCAGTCTCGTCATCTACAGGTAAATTGCTTGCCTCTAACCAAGGTTGAGTTAACCAATAGTCTAATGGCTCTCTCGCTTTCTCCCCTTGTCCATAATCCCTCAAGAGAAGCGCCCAATCCTGAAAGGCTATGGTTTTAGGTGGAAGTTCTACATTCTCCCCCCTTTCTAGCTGTTGATAAGTCGTCAATAAATCTTCTAACAAAATTCGCCAAGATACACCATCAACCCCCAAGTGATGAATAATAATCAGTAACCGACTGGGTTGATAGGGTGCCAATTCAAATAGTACCGCCTTGATTAATAGTCCACTAGAGAGATTTAAACTTGCCTGTTGAGTTGTTGCCATTGCTAAGAGAGTTTCCCCTTGCTGAGATTGAGGAATAGAAGACAAATCAATCACTTCAAAAGGTACTTCCTCCGGCATTCCTTCATTAACTTGTTGCCATTGTCCTTCCTCCACAGTAAACCGTAACCGCAAAGCGTCATGATGTTCAATTAATTTTCTCAGAGATTGAGCTAACAAATCAGCTTTCAGGTGATGAGGAACTTCTAAGAGGACAGACTGATTAAAGTGGTGCATTTCAGCGCGATTTTGCTCAAAAAACCACAGTTGAATGGGAGTGAGAGGCACAATACCCGTCACTAAACCCTGTTTAGCTAATTCGGCTGTGGAATAATCGGCAACTGTAGCTAGTTCAGCAAGAGTAGGATATTCAAATATCTGTTTAGGGGTAATCTTCAACCCGGCTTGACGAGCGCGAGCGACAACCTGAATACTGAGAATAGAATCGCCCCCAACTTCAAAAAAGCGGTCATAACGACTCACTTGTTTAATTCTGAGAACATCTTGCCAAATACTGGCCAAAATCTTTTCTTTCTGAGTATGCGGGGGGACAAAATCCTGCTCAGATGTCCAAGGTATCTCAGGGAGGGGTAATCTGGAACGGTCAATTTTTCCATTGGGAGTCAGAGGGAGAGCTTCTAAGGAGACAAAAAGAGCCGGAATCATATACTCTGGCAATTTCTGTCCCAAGAAACGACGCAAATCCTCAGTATTTATCGGACCATTTTCTCCTACTAGATAAGCGACTAATCTCTTATTCCGATAGGAGTCTTCCCAAATCTTCACCACCTTTTGCTTAACTTGGGGATAAGTCCCTAGAGTTGCCTCAATTTCTCCTAATTCAATGCGGAAACCCCGCAATTTTACCTGATTATCACCCCGCCCCAAAAAATCAATATTTCCATCGGGTAAATATCGGGCTAAATCTCCTGTTTTATAGAGTTTGGCATTGGGTTCATTACTAAACGGATTGGAGATAAATTTCTCGGCGGTTAATTCAGGTTGATTCAGATAACATCGAGCTAACCCTTTACCCCCGATATATAAATCACCAATAGTTCCTAGAGGAACCGGTTGCTTAAAAGAGTCCAGAATATAAACTTGAGTATTGGCAATAGGCCGGCCGATACTCGGTTGTCCATGGTGCCCTTTAGGCACTAAGCTAAAAGTGGAATAAGTGGTATCTTCTGAAGGACCGTAGAGATTATAAACATTCTTAATGTTTTCCTGCTGGTAAAGCTTCTGTACCAATTGATTAGACAAAGCTTCTCCGGCGAGGTTTACCGTTTGCACAGTCTCAGGTATCGCCTCAATTTCCAGCAGTTGAGCGATCGCTGTAGGTACGGTATTAATTAATGTTACCTCTTTGGCTGCACTTAAACTAGGCAAATCTAGAACATTCTGGGCCAGAATAATCTTACCCCCCACAGCCAAGGGCAAAAATAGTTCAAATACTGACAAATCAAAACAAATAGAAGTAGCTCCCAAAACCCCCGCTAATTCCTCACTGCTAAAGACTTCCTTGGACCAATTGAGTAAGGTTGTGGTGCTGTGATGCTCAATGACAACCCCTTTTGGTTTCCCCGTTGAACCGGAGGTATAAATCACATAAGCGGTATTACTGGAACTTACGGGTAAAGAGAGGTTTTCGGGACTTTCTAGGGCTATATTTCTGGCTTCTGCCTCTAATATCACCAGATTCCCTGGATAATTCCCTAATTTCTCTACTAATTTTGCTTGTGTTAGCAACAAGGAAACTTGAGCATCTTCTAAGATAACATTGAGGCGTTCAGTTGGATAAGCTGGATCTAAAGGTACATAAGCTCCCCCTGCTTTGAGAATGGCTAATAACCCTATAACCATCTCAGGGGTCCGTTCTAGGCAAATTCCCACCAAAGACTCCAGTTTTACCCCTTTTTTGCCTAAATAATGCCCTAATTGATTCGCTTTTTCGTTTAATTGACGGTAGGTTAATTGTTCATTTTCTGTAATAATAGCGATCGCATCAGGACTGCGCTTAACTTGCTCCTCAAACAATTGATGAATACACCCATCCGGATAGTGAACCTCAGTATCATTCCATTCTTTTAATAATTGATGTTGTTCTTGCTCAGAAAGTAAACAACAAGTTTCATAACGTTCTAACCCTTCCGTTGCCATAGCGATGAGAGTTTTCTCGTAGTATCCTCCGATTAACTCCATCTGCTTTTCCCCTAGATAATTCCCATCATATTTAAGGGTAAGTTCTATTTGAGATGAAAGGGGATGAAGACTAAAATTAGCTAACAATGTAAAATTAGTTTGATTAAAAAACTTCCCTCCTAAGACCTCTAAATCTTTCACCCCGATGATACCTTGATAAACATGGAAATGAATAAAATTAAAAGCCGTATCAAACAAAGGTTGACCTGATTTTTGTAACTCAGCGAGGGGATATCTTCGCCAAGATAAGCATTCTCTTTCAACATCAAAAGCTTGCTTAACTAAATCGCTCCAAGGGCCTCCAGATAACTCTAAACGTAGGGGCAAAGTATTCAAAAATAAACCTAATATCTTTTCCCCATCGGCTGCTTCTAACCGTCCATTAGAGACTAAACCCGTAACAATATCCCTCTGATTATTCAGTAAACTTAATACCCGAAAATGAGCCGCCAATAAAACACTTTTTAGGGGTACTCCCACTTGTTTACCGAGTTGTTTTAATCCCTGAGATACCTGACTAGATATAGGAACTAACCAATCCCAATCTTGATTAACTTGATTAGATTTCGACCACTGAGGAAGTTTAGTCAGCGTCACATCTCTGAGTTTTTCTTGCCAATAATTCTGGCATTCTGGCGATTGGACAGTTTTCTTTTCTAAGGCAACAAAATCCCTAAAACTGAGAGCGGGAGTTGGAGAGAGAGGGAGAACTTTTTTGTCGAGAAGATAGAGATACTGTTGTAACAATTCTGTGAGCAACGAAGCTACACTCCAACCATCTAAAATAGAGTGATGAAAACTGAAAGTTAGGTTAAAGTTATCCTGACTGCGGCGATGGAGATGAAAGCGAAATAAAGGAGGACTATTCCAGTCAAAAGTGCGGATTTTTTCCCGCTCAATCCAATCATCAATAGCCGTGTCTTGTTCAGAAGTAGATAGATGGGTTAGGTCATCTAATCCTAAAGGAACATCGATTTGTCGATGAACTAATTGTAGGGGTTCCTGATATTCAAAGAGTGCGAAACTGGTTCGTAATACCGGATGCCGCTGGACAATCTCCTTAATAGCACTATGTAAAGCGGGAAAACTAAAATCAGCACGAATATGATAGGTAAACACATCATGGTACACCGATAGATTCCCCTGATATTCACTATGAAATATCATCCCCAATTGTAGAGCAGTTAGAGGATAAGCATCCTCCACTTCCTCTGGTAAATTGAGGCGAACTTCTTGAGAAATTAAACTAAAAACTTCCGTTTTTTCAGTCCCTAAAGTATCAATTTCATAGCTAACGCAATTGGCCAATTCTTGAATGGTTTGATGTTGCAATAATTGGGGTAAGGAAAAATGAAAACCCATTTGTCGCGCCTTAGCGATCACTTGTATGCCCCGAATCGAATCCCCCCCAAGTTCAAAAAAATTATCGTGAATACCAACCTCTTCGATGCCCAAAACTTCAGCCCAAATCAGTGCTAAAATTTCCTCAAGAGGGGTACAAGGTGCTACAAAATTCTCCGAATTCCTTAAACTGTTATAGCTTGGAGAGGGTAGGGCGCGACGGTCAATTTTTCCACTATTTGTCAGAGGAATAGCATCCAATTGCACAAAGGCATGAGGTATCATGTATTCTGGGAGTTGGTTTTGCAGATAACTCCGCAGTTGGGGAATCAGTTTACTGTTTAACTTAGACCTTAAAGGGTGATTTGCATAAAGTTGCCATTCAGGTTTTGCGGTGTGGGTGGGGGTAAAAGCGATGTAATTTCTACGGGAATTTTCCAGCGGGGCAAAAATCACATCGTAACGGTCTGGAGTATCCGACCAAGTTACCCAAACCGAAAGGGATAAATCCTCAGCTAAAGCCGAAAAATCTTCAGGTTCTACAGCATTTTCTGGTATAATGTCCGATTTAATAGCTCTAAATTCCTCGGTCGTCCCAAAGTCTTGAGAATTCCTCAACAATTCCGCACTTTTTAAAGGTCCGAACAAGCGAGAATTAGGGACACCTATCACCCTTAACCCCTCAGATTTCCCCAGTTGATTTCTTACCTCAGATAAAGTCAGCTGCTGTTCAGTCCAGTTTAATTCTGGAAAGTCGGTGCTAAAATCCAGAATCGTTTCAATCCGCAGAACAACATTATAACGGAATTGAGTTAATTCGTTGTGGTGTTGACCTCTCTCTAGATGAATCTCGACTTCAGTAATCTGAGGAAAATAGGACTGAATTGCTCTAAAAAAATCCGGGTCAATGAATAACTCATTTTCTTGCTCAATTTTTCTCTGTACACGCTGTTTAAAATCCTTAATCGCATCCTCAGGGTTAGCCTTATAAAGTTCTACATCAGCGTGAAAAGCTTCCATGAGTTGCAAGTTTCGCACATCTCCAAGGAAAATACACCCCCCCGGAGTTAGTACCTTGATAGCTCCCTCTAAAACCCGCAATAAGTAATCTATATGGGGGAAATACTGCACAACCGAGTTAAGGATAATTGTATCGAATCCTTCTGACTCCAAACCCTCAAAATTATCGGCTGTGCTATGCAATAGCCTGACTTGCTCTAGCTGAGGCCCTTCTTGATTAATTCGCTGAATATGGTCTAAGGCTACTGATGAAATATCGGTTCCCCAATAATGCTGACAATGGGGAGCAACTTGGAATAATATTAACCCAGTTCCACAACCTATTTCCAGAACTTTTTTAGGTTGTTGAGCGAGAATAACCTTAACTTTATCATCTAGCCATTCTCGCATCTGAGCAACTGGGATAGGTTCCCCCGTGTAACTACTATTCCAGCCAACAATATTAAATATACCCTCAGAATCTGCCGATGTTTGGCTGTAAATTTGGTTATAGAGGCTTTGCCATTGCTCGATTTGCTCATCGAATAATTGCCCTTTTTCTGAAGTCGCCAAGAGTTCCCCCTCTTGAGACTGACCCACAACATAAGCAATTAGTGTTTTACTCCCTGTTTCTGTCTCCGATGCAATGACTACCGCTTGCTCAACTGCTGGATGTTGACTGAGTATAGTTTCAATTTCCCCAAGCTCAATCCGGAAACCTCGAATCTTAACTTGATGGTCAATACGCCCCAAAAATTCAATATTTCCATCGGGTAAATACCGGGCTAAATCTCCCGTTTTATATAATTTTGCCCTAATTTCTCCCCCTATTTCTCCTTCGACCTTAGCAAAAGGATTAGGGATAAATTTCTCGGCCGTCAATTCGGGACGATTGAGGTATCCACGAGCTAAACCTATGCCACCAATATGTAATTCTCCCACAATCCCTATAGGAACTGGTTGTAAATCCGGATTAAGAATATAAATCTGAGTATTGGCAATTGGTTGACCAATACTCACTAGAGCTTTTTGATTCTCCGGCAAACAGGGCCAGTAAGTCACATCAATCGCCGCCTCAGTCGGACCGTAGAGGTTGTGAAGTTCACAGTCAAAATGCTCAAAAAAGCGTTGTGTTAAGTCTAATGACAAAGCTTCCCCACTACAGAAAACCCGCTTGAGAGAACTACATTCTTTTAGCTCTGGTTCTTGCAGAAACACTCGCAACATTGAGGGGACAAAATGAAGGGTAGTGATTTGCTGCTTTTGGATCAATTGTATTAAATAGGTACTATCTTTATGACCTTCTGGTTTAGCTACCACTAGGGTTGCACCGGCTAATAAAGGCCAAAAGAATTCCCACACTGAAACATCAAAACTAAAAGGGGTTTTTTGTAAAATGCCATCACTCTTAGTTAACTGATAAGTATCCTGCATCCACAACAAACGATTCCTAATCCCCTTATGATTATTCATTACGCCTTTAGGCTTACCTGTGGATCCCGAAGTATAAATAACATAGGCTAAATTTTCCCCCGTTACGCCACTGTCACAATTGTTCTGACTTTCTTGAGAAATTGCTGGCCAATCTGTATCCAAAGCAACAACAATTCCCCGGTATTCCCCCAACAATCCCCGCAGCGATTCCGCAGTAATGATCACTTTTACCCCAGTATCTTCTAATAGATAACTTAGGCGTTCTTGAGGATAATTAGGATCTAAGGGGACGTAAGCTCCTCCGGCCTTCAAAACAGCCAATAATCCTACTACCATTTCTAAGGAACGCTCTAGATAAATTCCTACTAATTCCTCTGGTTTTACTCCTAATTTTTGTAGGTAATGACCAAGTTGATTGGCTTTTTCATTTAATTCTTGATAAGTTAATTCTTGATTTTCAAAAATGACCGCCACTCTCTCAGGGTAAAGTTTGGCTTGCTCTTCAAATAGCTGATGAATCCATTGCTTTTCAGGATATTGAATGGCCGTATCATTCCAATCTCTCAGCAATTGTTCTCGTTCTTTTGTCGTTAATATATCAATTTCTGACAAATCTATATCGGGATTACTCGTCACTGTTTCTAAGATTTTCTGGTAATGTCCTAGCATTCTCTCGACAAAATCTCTGGGAAATTTATCTTGAATAAAAGTGACAGAAACACCACTATCATCCGCTGCTATGGCAAAAACTAATTGAAACCGATTTAACGAAGAAATGTCGGCGCACAGTCCTTCTTTGATCACAGCAACGTCAAAAATATTCTCTAGATTTCCTCCTCTTGCTGCCAAGGTTTTGACCAAACTATCCAGAGTATAGTTTTGATGGCGATATCCTTCTTGTAAATCTTTACGAATGATCCTTAGTAAATCTTTAAATGAACTAAAATTCTGTTGATTGAATCGGCAGAATATCAGGCTCTCTAATTTTTCTGTATTCAAAGCTGCTGTAGCCGTGGCAAACTCGACTTGAGCAGTATATTTAAACATTAAAACCTGGACAACAGCCAGATAAAATGCTAATTTATTAACGGAATTTTTTGCCGTTAAACTGTTGATTTTTTCCTGTAAATCTGTAGAGATAACTTCAATAACGCTATCTTGCTCCCCGGTTTTATTCTGACTTACATTACCAAATAGAGTAGTTACTGGATCTATTTCTTGAAGTTGCCGAATTTGGTAATCTATTGAAACCAGATGTGCTTCCATTGCTGTTCTAACTTTTTCCCTAAATAGTGGTTGATGGCGGTATTCAGAGTCATGGGGTACAATGCTTTTTTCCCCGTTCCCTGTTCCCTTAAAGCGATAATTCCCGTCTCTGACGAGTGGGATTATTGCTATACGAACTACAGGAAACCCGACTAGGGCTAAGGTCGAGGTTTCTGTCGCTTCTTCAAAATTGTTCTGAGCCTCGACATCATAGCATATTAACCGACATTCCGCACATCTTCATAATATACTTTTGTATATTTTTACATTCCCCAAGCTGTTTTGACGAAAAATCTTCATTGTAGAAACTACTGTGGGAGCAATAAATTAGTAAAAATTATTAATTAAATATTAAGAAGTGCGGAAAGTGTGACATTTAAAGATAGATTAGCGCAAGACTATCAGATCTGAAGATGCCACACCCCACACCGGGTTATTGGAGATGTCTGTTGACGATTACTACCTCGATCAGGTATGATTAGCTGTCTGGTCGTAATAGCTGAAGGGGTGACAACGAGGTGGAAATTTAAGTGAGGTGGGTGGAAATTTTCCTCACTGTAAGCCATCAAATTAATCGACTTACCCGGTAAAAACCAAATTCCCTCGTTATCTTTCGGCGAAAGTCTCAAGCTTTTTCCCTAAACCCGACACTCTACACCCTGTTTCACTTTCCATCTGCTTGTCACCCCGTCAGTCGCAATAATTATTCTTTTCCAAGTCGAGTCTAACAATATGGACTTTCAAGATAAAAAGAACTTATCCGAAAACGACCAATCAATCCAAGCTAGAGTTTTTAAAGCTCTTAGTGAAGCTAAAGAAAAATTAAAAGCTTTCGAGTCTCAACAAAGCGAACCCTTAGCTATCGTGGGTTTAGGTTGTCGTTTCGGTCATAATATTGCGACACCTGAATCCTTCTGGTCTTTCCTGAAAGCGGGTAAAAATAACCTCAGAGAAATACCTAAGGAGCGCTGGAACCAGCAGGATTTTTATGATTCAGATCGGAATAAAGTGGGTAAAATCTATGTTTCTCAGGGGGGGTTTCTCGATGATGTCTCCCAGTTTGATGCCCATTTTTTCGGAATTGCTCCCAAGGAAGCCGTCGCTATGGATCCTCAGCAAAGGTTGCTTTTAGAGGTAGCCTATGAAGCTTTGGAAAATGCAGGAATGGCAACAACGACGGCCAGAAGGGGAAAAACAGGGGTTTTTATCGGGATTACCAACAATGACTATGCCCGTATTCTTACCTCAAATGAGGACTATAATGCCATCGGAGCCTATCATATTTCGGGTAATCATACTAATGCGGCAGCTGGGCGTATTTCTTACCTTTTAAATCTTAATGGTCCGAGTTTGGCAGTAGATACCGCTTGTTCTTCTTCCTTAGTCGCTGTTCATCTCGCTTGCCGTTCCTTACGTTCCCAAGAATGCAGACAAGCGTTAGTCGGAGGAGTGAACTTAGTTTTAACTCCAGAAGTCGTCATCGCCTTGTGCCGCAATCAGATGTTGGCCCCAGATGGCCAATGCAAAACCTTTGACGAAAGTGCCGATGGGTTTGGAATCGGCGAAGGTTGCGGAGTCATCGTCTTAAAAAGACTCAGTGACGCTCTTCAAGATGGTGATCACATTTGGGCAGTGATTCGAGGGACCGCAGTCAACAACGATGGAGCTAGTGGCGGCTTTACCGTTCCTAATGGGCCTGTGCAGAGAGAATTAATCAGAGAAGCTCTGGCTGACGCTCGTTTAGATGCCGAGGTGATCGATTATGTTGAAGCTCACGGTACAGGAACATCTTTGGGAGATCCCATCGAAATTAAAGCCATAGCCGAGGCATTATGCGTCAATCGTCGGAAATCTAACCCGTTATTAGTCGGTTCTCTCAAAACTAATTTAGGTCATCTGGCGGCGGCGGCCGGAATTTCAGGATTAATTAAAACCGCATTATCGCTACACTACCGTGAAATTCCGGCTCATCTAAATCTTAAAAAACCCAATCCTCATATTAATTGGGATGCCTTACCGATTAGTATCGTCACGCAAAATTGTCCTTGGAATGTTAACAATGGCAAGCTCAAAGCGGCTGGAGTCAGTTCTTTTGGAGCATCGGGAACCAACGCTCATGTTATTTTAAGCGAACCGCCTCAACCGCAACCCCAAAACCCCAAAATATCCCCCATTCTCGTTACTTTTTCGGCTAAAGAACCCGAACGTTTACGTCTTTTTACGACTCAATTTGTGGATTATCTTGAGCAGAAAACATCTCTCAACGTCAAGGACATTGCCCTATCTTTAAATACCGGTCGTTTTCCCCATAAACATCGTCTCGCTCTTTTAGTTTCTAATCAAGAGAATCTGCGCCAAGGCATTCAGGCTTTTCTCAAGAGCGATGGGGATGAAAAGCAATTTCAAAATATTCAAAATAATAGCTTCGACATCATTTATGGAGAAGCGCAAAGCAATCCTAAAATTGCTTTTCTCTGCAATGACGAGCAAGAAATTAGTCCAGAAATCATTGAAACCCTGCTCAATAATGAGCCAGTATTTTATGATGCTTTTAGGCACTGTGATCATCTGTTTAAAAAATATTTAGAATTTTCTCTTCAGGAATTATTGTCATCTAAAAAAGCCTTAGAGCCTCAGATTCCTTTGTCTGTACAACCGGTATTATTTGCCTATCAATATGCTCTTTGTGAACTCTGGAAATCGTGGGGAATTTCTCCTTCTGCGATTTTAGGTTCTGGATTAGGGGAATATCTCGCCGCTCAACAAGCGGGCGTTTTTTCCCTTGAAGATACCGTCAAGCTGGTGGCGAAACGCGCTCAAATTGGTCCACAAAACCCCAACTCAGAAGACCTTTTATCCTTGCTCAAAAGCACCCCAGAAGTCGATTCTAACTCTCCCGATATTACCCTAATTTATCAGGGTGAAGTGGTGAAAAAATCGCTCAGAAATTCCGTGAATAGAGGGGAAAGGATTAGGCAAAAATCCGACGAAATCGCCCAGGGAATTTCTACTTTGCATCAAATGGGATATCAAATCTTCCTAGAAATGGGAATCAGTGCCAATCTCATTAATATAGGTCGTCAAAAGTTAGGGGTAAATTCAATTCTATGGTTATCTAGTTTAGGGGAAGATTGTCACAGTGATCAGCATGAGCAAAGGGTGCTAGGTCAACTCTATGTACGAGGATTTAATATTAACTGGGAAGCCTTTCATCGCTCACATCCCGGGCAAAAAATTAGTTTACCTAATTCGCCTTTTATCCGCAAACGCTACTGGATAAATTCTGGCAATAAATCAGAGTCTTCTAGCTATAAAAACCCTAATTATTACTCTGGACATCCCTTACTAGGCGATCGTTTTCCTTCTCCCTTAGCTCTCCTTCAATATCGAGGGAGCATTAGTCAACATAAACCTGCATTTTTAGGAGAACATCAGGTTTTTGATCAGGCCATATTGCCAGCATCTGCCTTGATAGAAATGGCTTTAGCTGCCGGGGAGAATCAAAGAGTTATTTTAGAAAATGTTGAATTTAAGAAGGCATTAATTTTAAAAGATACGGAAGACACATTACAGTTAATCATTGAGGAAAAAAGCTTTAAAATTTACCATGAACTTGAGCCAAATTGGGAAATATTAGTTACTGGAAAAATTGAGGAATTGAAATCAACTAATTTAACCCATTGTCATCTAGAAGAAATCGCCAAAAATTGTTCCGAAGAAGTCGATATCAACTCCTTTTATGAAACTTATCAAAAATCAGGGATAAATTACGGGAGTAACTTTCGGCTCATTCATCAACTGAAGCGGGGGGAAAATACAGCTTTTGCTCAAATCAAATTAACCGATAGGTTAGAGCGGGAAAAATATCATTTCCATCCTGCTATGTTAGACGCTTGTTTTCAAGGGATTGCTGCCATTTTATTTCAAGAAGAATCCTCAGTAACTTATGTTCCTGTTCGCCTTGGGCAATTGGCATTTTTCCACCCTCCTGATGAGCAGGTAATCAGCGCGGTTCGACTGAAAAACTCCACCACTAACCCTAACATTATTATCGCTGATATTGATATCTATTCCCCCCAAGGTCAACCCTTAGCATCCCTCACCAACTTAGAACTAAAAGCCGTTCAATCTCAAGAGATTATCCCCCAAGAAATCCCCCCTCAAATCTATCTAGAAGAATGGATGCCTGGCGAGGAATTATTAGGGAATGGTAGAGACACTTTAGTAGCTCCCCAGGTGATTAAAAATCAAATTCACCCCGCACAGTTAGAACAACAACTAGGGGAAAAATTGGGGCAATATGAGCGCTTAATGGAGGCCTTAGAAAAGTTAAGCGTAACCTATATTTGGCAAGCCTTAACAAAACTTAATAGACAGCCCAAATTAGGTCAAACTTATTCCGAAGCACAGATAGCAAATCAAGGTCAAATTGTCGATTTTTACCGACCTTTATTATCTCGATGTTTAAGCATTTTAGCTGAAGAAAAAATCGTTAATCAGACAAAAGATGGCTGGTTATTCGTCAAAGAATTAGAAGCACCTTCATCGCCATCGCAAATTAAAATTCTCCGCCAAGAATTTGCCGATTATCCAGCAGAAATTAGTCTCATGGAGCGTTGTGGCTCTGCTTTGGCAGCAGTCATGAGTCGTCAAGTTGAGCCATTAGAATTACTCTTTCCTCAAGGGGATTTAGAAGCGATCGCATCAATTTATTCGGAAGCTGCCGGAGCTAAATTGATGAATCAGTTAGTCGCCACCACAATCAGCCGTGCTATTGAGAATTTACCCCCCCATTATCCCCTAAGAATTCTCGAAATTGGAGGAGGAACAGGAGCCGTTACTGCTGGCATTTTACCTCACTTACCCACAGAACATATCGAATATGTATTCACCGATATTTCCTCTAGTTTCTTAACAAGAGCTAAGGAAAATTTTAGAAACTATCCCTTTCTTAAATATCAAACTTTAGACATTGAAAAAAATCCCTTTACTCAAGATTTTCTCCCCGGCAGTTTTGACATAATCATCGCCGCTAATGTTCTTCATGCCACAGCCAACCTTCAAAAAACCCTGGAAAATGTGCGCTCTCTCATCGCTCCTAAGGGACTACTAATCCTCTTAGAAAGTACAGGGGCAAGACGTTGGGTAGATTTAACCTTTGGCTTGACAGAAGGATGGTGGTTATGTAGTCAAGATCTGCGGCGGAATGGTTATCCGTTAATCAGCACAAAAGATTGGCAAAATTTACTGATTGAGAATCAATTTGAAGACATTAATATTATCGAACCAAGCCAAGCAAAAACCCGAAATTTATTAAAACAAAGTGTCATCATTAGTCGCAGCAGTGAGCAATTACCTTCTCTTCCGGCAAAATCTTACTATCATCAAATAATCTGGGCAGATAGTCAAGGAATTGCTAACGGTTTAATCCCTCTATTCCAACAGAGAGGAATAAGTTGTTCCTGCGTCTTTTCCCAAGATATTAACCCAGAGATGGCTGAAGATTACCTATCAATATTGAGAAACTCGATAACTTCAGAAACTCGTCAAATACTGTACTTCTGGGGCTTAGAAAAAATCCCTGGAGAAATGGATCAACAAGTCGAGATTCATTGTCAAAGATTTCTCTTTTTCTTACAAGCCTTATTGCAGCAAGAAAATCCGCCGGCTCTGATTTTAGTGACTCAAGGAGCAGTACCAGCAAAAGCCATTAAAACCCTGACCTCTCCCTCTCAAGCATCCTTATTAGGAATAGCCTTCAGCCTAGTCTTAGAACATCCTGAACTTAATTTTAAGGCGATTGACCTAGATCCAGATGAAGTAAACTCAGCCGACAAACTGCTGCAAGAAATCTACAGTAATCCCCAAGAAAACCGGGTTGCTTTGCGGGGGGAACAGCGTTTTTATCCCCGTTTAGTGCAGAGAAAACTTGAAGATGGAAATATCAATTTTAGTCCTGATGGCTATTATTTAATCACAGGAGGCACAGGGGGGTTAGGATTAGCAACAACCCGATGGATGATTGAAAAAGGGGCGCGGAATCTAGTTTTGTGTAGTCGTCGAGGGGCAGAAGGAGTTAGCCCTGAAATATTAGCCAATCTCTCCTCTAGTGGGGCAGAAATTACCCTCAAAAAACTTGATATTACCGATGCTGAAAAACTGCACACTGTCTTAGAAGAATGCCGTTCTAAATATCCTGTACGGGGCGTTTTTCACATTGCTGGAACCTTAGACGATACCACCTTATTAAGACTAACACCAGAGCGCTTTAATTATGTTTTAGCTCCCAAAGTTAAAGGAACTTGGTTGCTTCATCAACTCACCCTAAATGACCCATTAGAATTCTTTGTCTGTTATACTTCTGCTGTATCTTTAATTGGCTCAGCTGGACAAGCCAATGCCGCGGCAGCTAATGCCTTTGAAGACGCTTTTATCTATTATCGTCAGGCGCATCATTTACCCGGAACGGTCATAAATTGGGGTCCTTGGAGCGAAATAGGTGCAGCAGTAGATCGCAATGTTTTGGAGAGATTAGCCGCTAAAGGATATGCGGCTATGAAACCCGATTTAGCCCTTAATGCTCTCGAAAAAATTCTCCTAAATCAGATTATTCGCGCTGGTGTAATTAAGATTGACTGGCAACAATTTCCTTATATTCATCAAAGCTTTTATAAAAACTTTCTGCCTCAAGGAAACCCCCAAGCAGCCCCCTCATCTGAGTTTTTAAAACAATGGCAAAATTTAACCTTAAAAGAGCGTCCTAATTGGCTAACTAATCATATCATTATGCGTGTTTCTACTGTCTTAGGACGCTCAAATGATGAAACTTTTTCCCCTCAACAAGGCTTTTTTGATTTGGGGATGGACTCTCTCACTTCTACAGAGTTACGAAATCTGTTACAAACTGACTTTAATTGTTCTCTCCCTTCGACAATTACTTTTCGTTTTCCGAATGTTGAAGTATTAGCTAATTATTTACAGCGAGAAGTTCTAGATAATTGTCAACCGGTATTTACCCCTCAAATAAAAGCAGAAATTTCTCAAAAACAGCCAGAAAAATCACAACTCGATGATGATCCTATTGTTATTGTCGGCATGGCTTGTCGATTCCCCGGCGGTGCTAAGAATTTACAATCTTTCTGGGAACTTTTAGAACAGGGAAAAGATGCTATAACAGAAATTCCTCAAGCTCGCTGGGATCAGGAAACATGGTATGATCCTAATCCCGATGTCCCTGGCAAAATATACGCTCCTTACGGTGCATTTCTAGAACAAATTGAGGAATTTGATGGAGAATTTTTTGGCATTATTCCTAGAGAATCTGTCGCCATGGATCCTCAGCATCGTTTACTCTTGGAAACCACCTGGCAAGCTTTAGAATCTGCTGGACAAAATCCCCAAAAATTACGCAACAGTCAGACGGGAGTTTTTATCGGTTGCATGACTCAAGATTATGCCCAATTAAGTTATTCTCCTCAAGCCATTAATGCTTATACTGGTTCAGGAACTTCTGTTAGTATGGCGGCGGGTCGTCTTTCTTATGTCCTTGGTTTACAGGGTCCATCAATGACTATTGACACCGCTTGTTCCTCCTCATTAGTAGCGATTCATTTAGCTTATAATGCCTTACTTAATGGTGAGTGCGATCTGGCTTTAGCCGGAGGGGTTAATATTATTTTAACTCCCATTATTTCTTTAATCGAAAGTCGCGCCCATATGCTTGCCCCTGATGGACATTGCAAAACCTTTGATGAGAGCGCAAATGGCATGGTGCGAGGAGAAGGCTGTGGAATAGTTGTTCTGAAAAGATTGAGCCAAGCAGTTAAGAATGGAGACCAAATTTTGGCGAAAATTTATGGCACAGCCGTCAATCATGATGGTCCAAGTAGTGGGCTAACTGTTCCTAATGGTCAAGCTCAAGAAAAATTATTACATCAAGCCCTTAAACGTGCTAATCTCAAGCCTGAACAAATCGATTATATTGAAGCTCACGGCACTGGAACAGCCCTTGGTGATCCCATTGAATTAGAAAGTATGTCCGCCGTTTTTGGCCAACGCTCCCCTAATCGGCCTTTAATTATTGGTTCAGTAAAAACGAATTTAGGCCATTTAGAAGGTGCTGCCGGAATTGCCGGATTAATTAAAACCGTTCTAGCGTTACAACACCATAAAATACCTCCTCATCTTCACTTTAAAAATCCTAATCCCCGCTTTGATTGGAGTTCTCATATTTTTGAAGTTCCTGTACAAGGAAAACCTTGGGATATCAGCGAACGTACAAGGATTGCTGGAGTAAGTTCCTTTGGATTTAGTGGAACGAATGCTCATATCATTGTTGGGGAAATTGACGCTGATTTACCTCAACCTTCGGAGAATAATTTTTATCTATTACCCCTTTCGGCTCGTTCTGAAAAATCGCTGCAAGAGTTAGCGAGAAATTATCAAGATATTTTGACTGAGTCTATCAATTTAGCTGATGTTTGTTTTACCGCCAGTACAGGGCGGGGGATTTTTCCGCAACGAATCTGTATTTTAGCAGACTCAATAACCACGGCACAACGAGCATTAATTGATTACCAAGATGGTGAAAATTCTGACTCATTAATCCGACCGATTTTATCAGAGACTCCGCAAAAGATAGCTTTCCTATTTTCTGGACAAGGCTCTCAATATTCCGGCATGGGAGAAACCCTTTATAACCGAGAAGTTGTTTTCAAGGAAACATTAGAGCTTTGTGATCAAATTCTAGAACCCCTTTTAGAAAAATCTCTCTTAGATTTAATCTTTCACGAGCAAAATAGTGAGTTATTAGAGGAAACCCAAATCACTCAGCCGGTGATTTTTTCCCTTGAATATGCACTCGCCAAATTATGGCAATCTTGGGGAATACAACCTTCAGCCCTTTTAGGACATAGTATTGGGGAATATGTGGCGGCTTGTTGGGCAGGAGTCTTTTCATTAGAAGATGCCTTAAAATTAGTGACTCAACGGGGTAAATTAATGGGAAAATTGCCCCAGAATGGCAGTATGTCCGCTATTTATGCTGATTATGAGACGGTAGCAAACGCTCTAACTTCGTATGAAAATCAAGTTAATATTGCTTCAGCCAATGGCTCAATTACCGTCATTTCTGGATTTAAAGAGATTGTTGAGCAACTCGAAAAAGAATTTATTGATCAAGGGTATAAAACTAAACGTTTAGCGGTATCTCATGCTTTTCATTCTCCTTTAATGCAGCCCATTCTTGATGATTTTTCCCAGGTCTTAAAAACAATTTCTTTTCATGAACCTAGCTTAACGATTATTAGTAATCTGACAGGGAAACCTGTAGGTTCAGAAATTACAACTCCTGATTATTGGGTAGATCATCTGCGTAATACTGTACAGTTTAGTCAAGGATTTCAGTCTTTAATTGATCAGGGTTATCGTTGTTTTCTAGAAGTCGGTTCTAAGCCTGTATTACTGAGTATGGCTCGCCTTATTGCTGCCAACCAAGACCTATTATGGTTGCCTAGTATTGTACCCGGGCAGGATGAACAGGCACAAATGTATAGAAGTTTAGCGACACTTTTTGTTAATGGTTATTCCCTAGACTGGACTAAAGTATTTAAACAAGGTAAGCGAATTAGTTTACCGACTTATCCCTTTCAAAGAGAACGGTATTGGCTATCTAATTCGGAATTTTCTCTAGGGCAAATCAAGACTCAGTTACATCCTTTCATTAGAGATTTTAAAAAGTTAGCAACGGGAGACATGATCTTTGAAGGTGAGGTGAGTTCTCTTAACCCTAGTTATTTAGAAGAACACAAGGTATTTGAGAACATTGTATTTCCAGCTACCGGTTTTATTGAAGCCATTTTAGCCGCAAGTCAGAAAATATTTAATGGGCATTTTGTCACCCTTGAAAATGTCTCTATCCATCAGGGATTAATCTTATCTCCAACTCCCTCAATAATCCAAATAATTTTTAAACCTAAAAAATCATCTCAACTGATTTATACTTTTGAGATATTTAGCAGTGATTCTGCACAAGAACAATGGCTTCTTCATGTTACAGGTGAAGTCAAACCTAAGGATATACAAAGCTTGGCTGCCTCAGAATTAAACCCAACTAAATTAGAAAGAGAAAACCCTAAAGAATCGATTTCTATCCGTGAATTCTATGAGCTTTATCAGCAGATGGGTATCAGGTATGGGGAGCAGTTCCAAGCGATTCAAGAGTTATATTCTTTCAAAAAAGGCTCTCAAGCTAAAATTAGTATTAACCCTAGTTTAGCGGATCGGCGTTATTATTTTCATCCAGTTCTTTTGGATGCTTGCTTACAGAGTATTGGGGCAGCTTTCCCCGAAATTCATGGTCAAGAATTGCATCTACCTTATGGATTCTCTTCCTTGGAAATATTCCTAAATCCAACTTCGCAAGTTTGGACGGAAGTTCAGGTCATCTCAGATACTAATGGTGAAATGAGAGTAAATGTTAATATTTATGATGAACAAGGACAGCTTTGCGCTCGCTTTACTGACTTAACAGCACGGCGCATAAATCCGGCTATTTTACAGAGTTTATGGCAAGAAAAGTCAAATAATTGCTTTTATAAAGTGGAATGGAAAAAACTTTCTTCAATGCCAACTGTTGCCGTCGATCCTCAAAATTCTTGGTTAGTCTTGGTTCGTCCAGAAACAGACTTAAATTCCCTAATTAATTTATACAAAAAGGCAGGAGAAAAAGTAATTACTGTAGAAATGGGGCAGAATTATCAATGTTATTCTCAAGATTATTTTGTGATCAATCCGGCTCAGAAATCTGATTTTCAGCGTCTCTATCAAGAAGCTTATCCATCTGGAGAATTTCCGACTGGTGTTGTTTTTTGTTGGGAATCTTCAGAAGCTGAAGAAGTTCTAGATACAGTAGCTCAGAGTTCTCATGCCGTTTTAAATTTAGTGCAAACCCTCACTAATAACTGGGAGAAATTACCCCATTTATGGCTGATTACTCGCGGGGCTAATAAGATTATCAATGATACGGCTTTATATCCTCAACAGTCCCATTTATGGGGATTAGGAGCAGTCATTAATCAAGAGTATCCTAAAATGGGTTGTGTTTGTTTAGATTTACCAATCCATAAAGAAGCTAATGAAGCTGAACTTTTATTCAATGAATTAAAGTGTTTCCCCCATGAATTCCGTTTGGCTTTACGTCAAGGAAACCGCTACGCAGCCAGGTTAATTTCTGCATCTCTTCCTATCTCAGAAAAACGACAGTTTATTAATCAGTCAGGGGCTTATTTAATCACGGGAGGGGGAGGAAAACTCGGCGGATTAGTGGCTCAATGGTTATCAGAAATGGGAGCAAGTCACCTAGTTTTGTGTAGTCGCCATGTTAAATCTTCAACAGAATTGATAGCCCCATTAGTGGAGAAAGGAACAAAAGTAACCTTGATTGAAGCTGATATTACTTCCCCCACAGATATGAAAAATTTATTCTCTCGTTTTGGGGCAGACTTGCCCGTCTTACGAGGAATAATTCATGCAGCAGCGGTCTTAGAAGATGGGCTTATCAGTAATCAAAGTTGGCAAAAATATCAAAAGGTAATGAGTCCAAAAGTAGCAGGAACTTTATTATTAGATCGTTATACTCGCTCTCTATCTTTAGACTTTTTCGTAAGCTTTTCTTCTGCGGCTGTCATCCTTGGTTCACCGGGTCAAAGTAATTATGCGGCGGCTAATGCTTTCATGGATGCTCTAATGCAGCAACGGCAAAGTTTAGGATTACCTGGTATTAGTATTAATTGGGGAGCTTGGGAGACGAGCAACCAAATTGATCAACAACGTTTCGCTAATTGGGGTTTGCAGATGATGCCTTCTGAGCAAGCGTTTCAATATCTCAACCAGATAATTTTAGATGATATTAACCCAGGGATAGTTATCGATATTAATTGGTCGATTTTTAACCAAACTTTCAATATTAATCAACCCTTCTTTAGCGAGGTATTAACCCTAAAAAATCAACAACAAACAAGTCCAGCAAAACTATTAGAACGATTAAAATCTGTCTCTATAGACGAACGAATAAACGCTTTAGTAGAAGGACTGGAGAAAATATTAAGAGAAGTGACAGGGTTAAATGGGAACAAAGTTATTCCTCAACAAACATCATTCTTAGACTTAGGTTTAAACTCTCTAATGGTCATAGAATTTAAAAATCGCTTAGAAACAGATTTAGGGTGTAAATTGCCATCTTCGATCATTTTCGATTATCCTAATCTTCTCAGCTTAAGTACCTACTTAAGGGAACAAATTCTAGCCAATCATCTCGATTTTGAGATTAAAATAAATCCAATTCCTGACAATCATAATCCCTATGACAGCCTCAGTGAAGACGAACTGGCAAGATTACTTAATCAAAAATTAACGGAGCTTGATCAATATGGAGGTTAAATTTTAAAAATCATGCTTCAAAAGCCATAAGATGTGGTAGGCTAAGTAGGTGAACATGAGTAAGCTTAACTCTGTGGGGGTTAAACTTTTGTTTATATTCACTGATAGTAGCATCCTAATTTATGTTTAACGGCGTATAAACTTAGAAATTATCGAGAATGGGGCATGGTTGAGAGTATAGATTACAAAAAATTAATGGCAACGACCTTAAGCAAAATGGAGGTAATGCAAGCTCGTATCCATGAATTAGAGACGAGACAAAGTGAATCCATTGCGGTGGTCGGAATGGCTTGTCGTTTTCCTGGAGGTATTAATTCCCCAGAAAAGTATTGGAGTTTTTGTCAAGCCGGACTTGATGCTATAGTAGAAGTTCCTAAAAGCCGTTGGGATATCTCAAAACTGTATTCTCAAGAACCAACTTTAGGAAAAATGAACACCGCTTATGGGGGATTTCTTCAAGAGAATATCACAGAATTTGATGCCCGTTTCTTTTCGATCTCAGCAAGAGAAGCAGCCTCCATGGATCCTCAACAAAGGTTACTCTTAGAAGTTGCTTGGGAAGCGTTAGAAAATGCCAATTTACCTCTGAAAAATTTAGCCGATAATAAGGTAGGGGTATTTGTGGGGATTACTAGCATTGATCATGCCCTGAAGGTTTACGGCACAAACTATGATCAAATTGACTCTTTTTTTGGCACCGGCAATGCTCTAAGCGCAGCCGCCGGAAGGCTATCTTATTTTCTCAATCTTCACGGTCCTTGTCTCTCCATTGATGCAGCCTGTGCATCCTCATTAGTAGCCGTCCATCAGGGGATTCGTAGCCTGAGAAATCGTGAATGTGAACTCGCTTTAGTGGGTGGGGTAAACCTCATTTTAGAACCCGCAATTACGATTAGTCTTTCTCAGTCGGGAATGATGTCCCCCGATGGGCGTTGCAAAACCTTCGATGCCTCTGCCAACGGATATGTGCGAGGGGAAGGCTGTGGGGTTTTAATCTTAAAAACTTTATCAGAAGCCCAGAAAAACGGGGATCAAATTCTTGCCCTGTTGCGAGGTTCGGCGGTGAATCATAATGGTGCTGCTGCCGGTTTAACCGTACCCAGTGGACCCGCTCAGCAAGAATTGCTCCGTCAAGCTCTAGCTGATGCCAGAATACTCCCTGAAGATGTGAGCTACATAGAAGCTCATGGCACAGGTACTTCTTTAGGAGATCCCATCGAATTGAATGCCATTGCCTCAGTTTATGGAAAGCGCTCCGACCCTCTTTATGTCGCCTCAGTGAAAACCAATATCGGCCATCTTGAAGCCGCCGCTGGCATGGCTGGAATGATCAAAACGATTCTGATTCTTCAACAGGGTGAAATCCCGCCCCATCTTCATTTCCAAAGCCCTAATCCTCTGATTAATTGGCAAGACCATCCTATTAAAATTCCTACTCAAAATATACCTTGGCCGAATAACAATAAAGTCCCCATAGCTGGGGTAAGTTCTTTCGGGTTTTCCGGCACAAATGCCCATGTCATTGTTCAACAGGCTCCCGTCAGCAAAATCTCAGAAATTCAACAACAAATTCCTAGTCATCTCTTAACTCTTTCAGCCCACAACAAAACCGCTTTAAAAGAATTAGCTAAACGTTTTCATACCCTCCTAGAATCTCATCCTGAAATTGGAGATATTTGTTATAGTGCAGCTGTCGGCAGGATAGATTTACCTGAACGTTTAGCCATTGTTGGCGATACTTGTCCAGAATTACAACAAAGATTAGCCGCTTTTGCTGAAGAAAACCCGCTTGATGATTTGACTTTTTATCAACGTTTTACATCGGAAAAATCCCCTAAAATTGTTTTTCTTTTTACAGGGCAAGGGGCTTGTTATCCTGGCATGGGACATCAACTCTATCAAACTCAGCCGACATTTAGTCAATATATTGATCAATGTGCCGAAATATTAGCGAAGTATTTAGACCATCCTTTAACTGAAATATTATTTGGTGAACAGACCGATTTACTCAATCAAACCGCTTACGCTCAACCGGCTATATTCGCCCTAGAATATTCCCTAACAATGCTATGGAAATCTTGGGGAATTACTCCCAGTTTACTGATTGGCCATAGTGTGGGAGAATATGTAGCAGCTTGTATCGCAGGAGTATTTAGCTTAGAAGCTGGACTCGCCTTAGTTGTCAAACGGGGGCAATTAATGCAAACCACGACCTCTGGGAAAATGGCTTCAATTTTTGCTGATGAAGAGACAGTAATTTCCCTAATTAAAAATTATACTCAAACAGTTTCAATAGCTGCCATTAATCACCCTCAACAGATTGTTATTGCTGGAGAAAGTGCCAGCCTTGAGGAAGTTATTAGCACCTGCAAAAAGGAAAAAATTCCCGCTCAATATCTTCCCGTTACTCAGGCTTTTCATTCCCCTTTAATGGAGCCAATTTTAAAAGAATTTGAAAAAGAGGCTCGTCAAATTTCTTATCAACGCCCCCAAATTCTCTTACTTTCAGGACTTAATGGAGAGGTTTTAGAAAATGCACCAGATGCCACTTACTGGAGCAAACAATGCCGAGAACCAGTAAGATTTTTGTCGAGTTTAATAACCGCTTTCAACAAGGGATATAACCTATTTTTAGAAGTGGGACCAAGACCAATACTGGCAGAACAAGGTCGTCGTTATAAAGATGAGGTCATCTGGTTAAGTTCTCTCAATCGTGGCTTAGATAACTGGCAGACAATTCTTTCAGCCTTGGCACAACTCTACCTCAATGGCCTGCCTTTCAACCCAGAACAATTCAATCAGAATTATGGCTATAAAAAAGTCAGATTGCCGAACTATCCCTTTCAAAGGAAACCTTTCCAATTTCAGCCTAATCCTCGAACAGAAAATCAGAGCATTGACAAAATATTCCTAGACTCACAAACCTCTAACCTTACCGATACCGAAACCACAGTTTTCAATATGCAAAAACATCAACAGGAAATCCGTAATCAATTAAAATCAATTCTAGCTTTACTTCTGAAAGAAGATGAGAACGATCTGCCGGAGGATGAGACATTACTAAACTTAGGAGCAGACTCAATTATCTTGACTGACTTTTCTCGCAAAATTGAAGAAAAATTTCAAGTCAAAGTGAAAATAGATCAACTATTTACCGATTTACAAACTCTTGTTGATATCGCCGAATACCTCTGCCAATTTGTCAAAGAAAAACCCTTAGAAAATGCTTCAGAAATAACGGCTAAAGTTATCGATGACGAGACAGAATTAAGCAATTATCTGCAAGTCATTGATCAATTGCAACCCATCGCTACAGCCTATATCATCAAGGCTTTAGAGTCCTTAGGGAAAAAACTTAATCAAGGGGAACAATGGACAATAGAAACCCTAAGACAAACCTTACCTGTTGCCCCCAAATATCACATTTTGCTCAATCGTTATTTGCAGGATTTAGAGCAAGCTAATATTCTTCAAAATCAAGGGAATATTTGGACTGTCAAAAACTTGCCTGAGTATTTTTCCTTACCCCAAGCCCTACAAAAGCTAGAAAAAACTTGTCCATCTGCAAAACCTGAATTAGAAATGTTGCAACGCTGCGGCGAAAATTTAGCAGAAGTTCTCAAGGGAAATATAGACCCCTTGACATTAATTTTCCCAGAAGGTTCCGTTGCTCATGCAGAAAGTATCTATGGCAATTCTCCCGTATCTCGATTGATGAATCAACGAGTTGCCCAAGCTATTAACCAGATTTTAACGAACTTTTCTAATAGTGATCGCCCCTATCAAATTCTCGAAATAGGAGGAGGAACTGGTGCCACTTCAGAAGCAATTCTTCACCAGTTAAACCTCGATCATGTCACTTATTCTTTTAGCGAAGTTTCTCCCTTCTTACTGCATCAAGCTAGGCAAAAATTTCAGAAAAAATATAACCTAAACTTTCATCAACTAGACATTGAAAAGTCCCCCATTTCTCAGGGGATACCTGCCCATAATTATCATATTGTTGTCGCCGCTAACGTCCTTCATGCGACCCGAAATATTACAGAAACTCTAACCCATATTCGGGAACTTCTGCGCCCCGGCGGTTACTTAGTTCTCCTCGAAACCGTAGAAAATAACTCATGGCTGAATTTAACCTTTGGATTAACCCCCGGATGGTGGCGCTTTCAGGATCAACAATTACGCTCAGATACACCCTTATTAAGGGGTGAAAATTGGTGTTCCGTTTTAAAAAGTTGTGGGTTTGCTACGGCGAATAGTTTCTCTAAACAAAACAATATTCCCATTAACAATGGCCAAGAATTAATTCTTGCTTGTGTGCCAGATGAACCCCTCTCAATTCCTGCAAGGACTAAGCTTACTGTCTCCGGTGAAAGCTCCGGTAAAGAAGCCTTAATGATGGCTCAATTACAATCTTTAAAAGACCTAAAAGAACTCCATGAGAAAACCATTATCAAGCAATTAGAAGTTCTTCAAACTGCCCCCGTTTTTCCAGGTATAGTCCCCGAAATATTAACGAATCAGACTCAAATCATTCCTGCCCAAAGCTCTAAAATAGAAACTTACCCGCCGGTTTCTCAAGAGAAGCCCAAATCTCCTGAGAAACCTAGTTCTCCCAATTTAAACCCCTTAGCCTTAAAGCTCACTGAGAACAAATCCTTAACCGAACAACAACAAGCCTTTATTCAAAATTTACAGAGTATTTATAACCAGAAAACCGCCAAATCAAAAGCCTATTCACAAAATAGCCGTAAGACAATGGTAGATGTTAAACCGACCATTGACTTCCGCATGGCCTTAAAAGAATTTCAATATCCCATTGTTTCAGAATCCGCTCAAGGGGCTTATTTTAAGGACATTGATGGCAATAATTACATTGACTTAGCTATGGGGTTTGGGGTTAACTTTTTTGGGCATAGTCCGGATTTTGTCATTGAAGCGGTTCAAGAACAAATGAATCGAGGAATAGGCTTAGGAATGCAGTCAAATCTTGCCGCCGAAACCGCCGCTTTAATTAGTGAAATGGGCCGAGTCGAAAGAGTCGCTTTTAGTAATACGGGAACCGAGGCGATTATGGCGGCTGTTCGCATTGCTCGCTCCCGGACAAAACGTCAAAAAATCGTTATGTTTGCCGGCTCCTATCATGGAACTTTTGACGGCATCTTAGCACGAGTAGGAGAAGATAAAACCACTGCTCAACCCTTAAGTCTAGGCACCCCTTTAGGAATGGTTGAAGACGTAATAGTCTTGAGTTATGGAGTTGAAGAAAGCCTCGATATTATTGCTACTCATGCTGATGATTTAGCCGCCGTATTAGTCGAACCAGTTCAAAGTCGCAAACCCGATTTACAGCCTCAAGAATTTCTGCAAAAACTACGACAAATAACCCATAAAAAAGGAATCACACTCATTTTTGATGAAATTATTACCGGCTTTCGGATTGCTCCGGGAGGAGCGCAAGAATGGTTCAATGTTGAAGCTGATATAGTCATTTATGGTAAGGCCATTGGAGGAGGTTTACCAATTAGTATGATCTGCGGTAAAGCAGATTTATTAGATACCGTTGACGGCGGTTTCTGGCAATACGGAGATGACTCTCATCCGCAAACCGAGTTAACCGCTTTTGGGGGAACTTTTTGTCGTCATCCTTTAGCCCTTGCTGCTTGTCGTGCTGTGCTGTTACATCTTCGGGAAAACAGCCCAACGATTCAAGAAAAAGTGAATCAATTAACTCATCGATTAGCCACCCAAGTCAATCAATTCTTTCAAGAAATAGGCATTCCGATTCGGGTTGTTAATTTTGGGTCTTTATTCCGCTTTGAACCCTTTGGAGCTTATAGTATCTTCTTACAACCCATCGAATTACCCCTCTTTTATTACCTATTAAATCTTAAAGGAATCTACACATGGGAAAAACGAGTTTGTTTTCTCTCCACCTGCCATACTAATGAAGATATAGACAAAGTTATAGTAGCCGTCAAAGAAGCGATTACGGAATTGCAGCAAGCCGGTTTTTTTGCTAATGCTAAACGCCCCCAAGTCAAGAAAGAAGAAAAAAAGCCGCTCTCTGAAGATGAAGATGGTAGGGGACATTTACCATCTTTAAATCAATCCTTTCCCACCAGTGAAGCTCAACGTCAGCTTTGGTTATTAGCTGAATTAGACCGTAATGCTTCAGCATCCTATAACGTCACAACATCTCTAGAATTACGAGGTTCTTTAGATGTTTACATTTTAGAAAAAACGATTAATCAAGTTATTAATCGCCATGAAGCTTTGCGAACCCAAATTATAGAACAAGGAGAATTACAGGAAGTTGTCAATAAAGTTAACATTAAATTAAACTTCATTGATTTGAAGGATGAAGATAATCCCGAAGCGACGGCATTAGCGTTACGATCTCAGTTTTCCCAAAAACCCTTTGACTTGTCGATTGCTCCCTTATTTGCTGTGATTTTAATGCGCTTAAAACCTGACCATTATCTGCTGTCTTTAAAAACTCATCATATTGTAGCAGATGGTTGGTCACTAGGATTAATTTTGCAGGAAATTGGTCAACTTTATTCATCCCAAAATAACACAACTAAAGAGGTTCTCACACCACCGATGCAGTTTCGGCAATATTTAACTTTGCGAGCGCAAGAGACGCAAAGTCCACAAATGTTAGAGCATCGGGATTTTTGGTTGAAAACCTATCAGGAAGATCTCCCAACCTTTGAGCTTCCCACCGACTTTCCCCGTCCCGCCGTTAAAACCTACACTGGCGGACAAGAAAGTCAAGTCATTCCCTCTGAAGTTGGGCAAAATTTGCAGAAAGTAGGACGCAAAAATAAAGCTACATTATTTATGACGATGTTCGCCGCTTATACTGCTTTTTTGCGTCGAATTTCTGGTCATAAGGATTTAGTCATTGGTATTCCTATTTCTGGGCGACAAATAGAAGGCAGTGACAACTTAGTAGGCTTTTGTTCTCAATTTTTACCCCTGCGGATACAAGTCGATGCTACCACCTCTTTTATTGAACATTTACAACATACTAAACAAACCCTGATCGACGCTTTTCGCCATCAGAGTTATACTTTAGAGGATTTATTAGCAGCTTTACAATTACCTAGAGATTTTTCTCGTTCTCCTCTCATTTCTGTATCTTTTAACATGGATCCTAGTTTAACTCTGCCTGAGTTTAAAGACTTAAAAGTATCCTTGCCACCGTCACCAATTAGTTACACCCCTTTTGATCTAGGATTTAACTTAATTGAACTTAATGATAACCTCATTATTTACTGCAATTACAATACAGAACTATTTAAACAAGAGACAATTAAACAATTTATTGAAAGCTTTGAAATTTTGCTGAGGGGAATCATTGACGATGCTAATCATATCCTTTATCAGTTACCTTTATTAACCCCAGTCCAACAAGAGAAGTTACTCAGACAATTAACGGGAAAAACTCGCAAACTCCCAGAAAAAGCCACCATCATTGATGACTTTGTAGCTCAAGTTAAATTAACCCCTAATGCTCCCGCCTTAATTGCGGGAAAAATTAGCCTTAGCTATCAAGAATTAAATGAAAAAGTCAATCGTCTTACTCATTATTTACAGCAGGAATATCAGCTAGGTGTAGGAAAAGTGATTGGGGTCATGCTCCAGCGTAATCACCACTTAATCATCGGGATTCTGGCTACCTTTAAAACTGGAGCGACTTACGTTCCTATAGACTCTCAATATCCTAACAGTCGCATTGAGTTTATTTTAAAAGATAGTGGCTGTCATGTTTGCCTAACGGAGAGTAATTTTATCTCTAAGTTACCTGAAAAAATGGAAAAAATTTGCTTAGATAAAATTGATCCTATTGTTGAAAAATATGACAAAGATGAGCCTAAAATATTCCGCAACTCTAGCCAAACCGCCTATATTTTCTACACTTCAGGTTCAACTGGTAATCCCAAAGGAGTCATGGGCCGTCACATCTCAATTTTGAATGTTATTCAAAGCTTACGACTTACCTTTGATTTAGATAAACATCCTGAATGGCGCTATATTTTTACAGCTGCTGTTACTCATGATCCATCTATTCGTAATATTTTTCTCCCCTTAACCATAGGTGCATCCCTATATATGTACGAAATAAAATATATAGGACATTTGGTTTCTTTCCTACAGGAAAATCAAATTAATGCCCTACACACCACCCCATCTATCTATCGAGAAATCTTGGGGCTACTTGAACCAGGAGAAACCATTTCCAGCTTAAAATATATCTCGGTAGGAGGGGAAAAATTAGATCGGGAAACTGCCTTAGCTTTGCGGAAACGTTTTCCAGCAGAAATTATTAGCAATGTCTACGGATCTACAGAAACTTGTGTGGGAGTATCCCAGTATGAAATCAAGGAAAACTTAGACAGCGAAATCCCCCTCGGTCAAGTTTTCCATAACAATCGCTTAGGGGTTCTTGATGAATTTAATAATCCCGTTCCCCTCCATGTAATCGGCGAAATTTGTGTAGAAGGTGCCGCCCTAGCATCGGGTTATCATAACCAACCCGAAATGACTCAAGAAAAATTTAAACCTAGCTTTCTTGATGAGACAAAAACTCTCTTTAGAACCGGCGATTTAGGCAAACAAACTGCTCCCGGTATCATTGAGTTTATGGGACGAAAAGATAATCAAGTTAAGGTCAATGGTTATCGAATTGACCCCGGAGAAATTGAATATCAATTGACTCGTTATGCTCCCATTGAAAGAGCGATTGTTTTACCAGTTCAAGTTAATAATCAAACTCAATTATCTGCTTACTGTCAAACAGACAAAACTCTAGAAATTGCTGAGATTCGAGAATTAATTGCCAAATTTTTACCGGTTTATATGATTCCGAGTTACTTTATTTTTTTAAAGCAATTCCCCTTAACTCGACATGGGAAACTTGACCTGCACTCCCTGAGAGAACTCAGAGAAACTGGTAAATCTCTGGTGAATTCTAATTATGTTGCGCCCCGGAATTATTTAGAATCCAATCTCGTTAGTATCTGGGAAAAAATTCTCTCTAAACATCCTATCGGTATTTTTGATAACTTCTTTGAAATTGGCGGTCATTCTCTACTCTTATCAAGGGTTGTAACCCGGGTTCATAAAGAACTAAATGTATCCGTAAAATTGGCTGACTTCTTTAAAGTTCCAACCATTGCTGGATTGGCGACTTTAATCTCCCAGACTCAATACAATTATCAAGAACCCATTTCGGCAATTCCCCCCCAAAAATCCTATCCGATGTCTCATGGTCAGCGTCGTCTTTGGGCTTTAGAATTTCTAGATCAAAATCATAATGCTTACGGAATGCCCAGTGCTTATCAATTCAAGGGCAATCTCAATATTGATGCTTTTGAAAATGCCTTTCAACAGTTAATTCAACGCCATGAAATTTTGCGGACAACCTTTACTTTAATCAATAATCAACCCCGTCAAGTTGTCCATAATCAAATGAACTTTGTCATTAAACAAATAGACCTGACAGCTTATGTTAGCACAGAACAAGAAAACTTGATCGAAGAAGCGATCAGCCATAATGCCAAAACAACTTTTGATTTAGAAGTCGGACCGTTACTTAAAGTTAACTTACTTAAACTAAGCCAAGAGAATTACATCGTCTTGTTTAATATGCACCATATCATTTCTGATGGTTGGTCAGCAGGGGTTTTAATTAAAGATTTCCTCAGCCATTATCACGCCTATGGACAAGAAAATTCCCAATTAATGTCCCCTCTCAGAATTCATTATAAAGACTATACTTCTTGGCAAGAAAGTCAATTAGAAACCTCGAAACTTCAAGATCAACGGGATTACTGGTTAGCTAAATTAACTCCTGTCCCTGTGCGTCTTAACTTACCTGTTGATTATCCGCGCCCACCTGTTAAAAGTTTTCAAGGAAATACAATTACATGGCAACCTGAACCCGAATTGATCGATACTTTTGAGAAGTTAATTAAAGCACAAGAAGCCAGTTTATTTATGGGTTTAGTTAGTTTGGTTAAGAGTTTTCTCTTCCGTTACACTGAGCAAAATGAAATTACAATCGGCTCTGCTATCGCCGGCAGAAATCATCCTGATTTAGAAGATCAAATCGGATTTTATGTTAACACTCTCGTCCTGCGGGATCAGATAGCAGATCACGACAGTTTTACGGATGTCCTTAGCAAAGTAAAAACAACCACTTTAGAGGCTTATGATAATCAAGACTATCCCTTTGATCAGATCGTATCTGATTTGAATTTACAACGAGATCCTAGCCGGAATGCTCTCTTTGATGTGGCAATTGTCCTGCAAAATAATCAAAATGTAGATCTCGCCTTGAACGGAATTACAGTTAACTCCATTGACCCCAAAATGATGACCGCTAAATTTGATTTAGAATTTATCTTTGTTGAGGAAGAAGAACTTTATCTCAAGCTAATCTACAACACAGATATATTTATCCATGAGCGAATTTTATTGCTCATAGATTTGTTCAAAAACTGGCTAGAGCAAGTTTTAAAATTTGCCCATGAACCTTTGATAAACTTATCCTTAGCTTCCTCAGAAAATCTTATTCAAGAGGGGCAGGATCTGTTCACAGAAGATTTTAATTTTTAGTCAACAGCAATTATACGAGCAGGAGATTTTAATGAAGACAAAACTACCGATTCTTGGCGTTTTAGGGGGTATGGGACCAGTGGTTACCGCCGAATTTCTTAAGTCGATTTATGAATATAATCCTTTTATTGATAAGGAACAAGAATCCCCTAATGTCATCGTTTTTTCTCTTCCCTCTGCACCCGATCGCACAGGTTCTATTGATAGTGGAAAAGAAAGAGAATTTATTGATTTTATCCAAGTCAATCTGGAACATCTCAATAAACTGGCTGATTGCATAGTCATTGGCTGTTGTACGGCTCATTATGCTCTACCCCAGATCTCCGAAAATCTGAAGGATAAACTTCTTTCCTTAATTAAAATAGCGGATCAAGAACTCCAAGAATATAATGAACCTACCCTTTTACTTGCTAGTACAGGGACTTACCAGAAAAAATTATTTCAGGAAGGCTGCACCACCGCAGATCTGATTATTTCTCTCTCAGAAAGCGATCAAAAGTTGATTCATGAAATGATCTATAAAGTGCTAAAAAGAGGACACGATCCGTTAAGTATTCTTAGGGATATAGAAGCATTATTAGAGAAATATAACACTCGCTCCTATATTTCTGGGTGTACCGAATTTCATCTCTTAACAAAATCTCTCAAACTCAAAGGAATTGACTCCATTAAAGCGATCGATCCTTTAAGTACCATCGCTCAAAACTTTTCTCAGTTAATCATCAAACAAGCTCAGGTAGACCGAGGGACCGACTGCCATCAACCTTCAACCCCAAAAAGCCCTTGACCATCGCAGCCCTAGGAGGTACAATTCAAACTTGAATTGGCCACTTCTGACTTTTAACTTGCGCGTAGCGATATACTGATTCATAGGGTTTTCGAGATTGGTTCTATTTTTGATCAAGAGGTGTAAAAAAAGTGTCTAAGCATTCAATCAGTTTTGGAGGACAATTGGAAGATAATTGGCGGACTCTGTCAGAAGTCTTAGAAACTGCCACTAAACATAATAATCATGGAATTACTTATATCAAAAATGACGCAACTGAATATTTTCAGAGTTATCAAGACTTATATCAAGATGCTCTCGTTATTTTAAATGGACTGGAACAAAAAGGAATAAAATTAGGGCATAAAGTCATTCTACAAATTGCCAAAAATCAAGACTTTATTCCCGCACTCTGGGCTTGTTTTTTAGGGGGAATTATTCCAGTTCCTTTGACCGTTGCTCCTAGCTATGATCTGGAAAATTCTGCCGTCAAAAAACTAGAGAATGTTTGGAAAATTTTAGACCATCCTTTGATATTATCCGATAGTGAACTAATTACTGAAATTGAAAAATTAGGAACTTCCTCTCATCTAGAAGGGTGGCAAGTTATCTCAGTTAATGAACTCAGAAAAGCCCCCTCTAAAGTCCATCAATTGCCGATTCTTGATCCACAAGATCCAGCCTTATTACTCTTTACTTCGGGTAGTACAGGTATGCCCAAGGGAGTAATATTAACTCATCATAATATTCTGTCCATGACTGCTGGTACAGTGGCAATGAACCACTTTACCCAACAAGAAGTTACCCTTAATTGGATGCCCTTAGATCATGTAGGAGCTATCGTATTTTTAGGAATTATGGCGGTAGATTTGGCTTGTCATCAAATTCACGTTCCGATGGAATTAGTCCTACGCCAACCCCTCCAATGGTTAGAACTCATTCAAAAGCATCAAGTAAGCATTTCTTGGTCCCCTAACTTTGCATTTTCCTTAATTAATCAACAGGCAGAAGAACTTAAGCACGCCTCTTATAACCTCTCCTCAATGAAATTTTTAGTGAATGCTGGCGAGCAAGTTTCAGTAAAAACGATTCGCCTATTCTTAGAAATTCTTGAAAAACATCAACTACGGGAGAGAGCGATTAAACCAGCTTTTGGCATGACTGAATCCTGTTCTGGGATTACTTGGTCAGCCGGTTTAAGTAAAAATGAACTCACCGAAGAAAATAGTTTTGTCTCTCTAGGAAAGCCGATTCCTGGAGCAACTATCCGGATAGTCGATCAGGAAAATAATCCTTTACCTGAAAGAGAAATTGGAAAGCTTCAAATTCAAGGTAATTCTGTTACTAAAGGATATTATAATAATACTGAACTCAACCGGGAAGTTTTTCAAGAAGGGTGGTTTACTACGGGAGATTTGGGGTATTTATTTAAGGGCGAACTCTTTATTACTGGGCGAGAAAAACAAGAAATTATAATTAATGGTGTTAATTACTTTGCCCATGAACTTGAAACAACAATCGAAGAATTAGAAGGGGTTAAAGTATCTTATACAGCCGCCTTTGCCGTCTTTGATCAAAGTCGAGAAACTGACTTATTAATTATTACTTTTAGCCCAGAATCTGATCAATTTGAACACTGGATAAAAGTTGTTAGAAAAATTCGCAGTCATTTGACCCAAAAATTCGGAATTGCTCCAGCTTATGTCATTCCCTTAGAAAGAAATTTAGTTCCTAAAACCTCTATTGGCAAAGTTCAAAAATCTAAATTAAAAAAGGATTTTGAACAGGGATTATTTAGCAGCCGTATCCAAGAAATAGATCAATATTTAGCAAAAGAGCGTCAGAAAAATCAAACCTTACCTCAATCAGAAAATGAACGTCAAATAGCAGCAGTTTGGAGTGAAGTTTTACAGTTAACCTCAGTTGGTTTAGAGGATAACTTCTTTGAACTAGGGGGACATTCTATACACTTAATCCGAGTTCAAAATCAACTTGAAAAACTTTTTAACCGTCAGCTATCCCTTGCTGAAATGTTTAAAAATCCTACCGTTGCCACCCTAGCCCGTTGCTTAAGCGAAGAATCAAATACCACTCAAGTTATAGCACAAAAAAGCCGTCAACGTGCCGAAAATCGGACCCGTCGCCATAATGAAACCCATGACATTGCAATTATTGGTATGGCGGGGCAATTCCCGGGAGCTAAAAATTTAACAACCTTCTGGGAAAATTTAAAAAATGGAATCGAAACTATCTCTTTCTTTTCGGAAGAAGAATTACAAGAATCGGGAGTGTCTCCAGAACTCTCGAATCAGCCTAATTATGTTAGAGCTAGACCAATTCTCGAGCAAGTTGAATACTTTGACAGCGAATTTTTTGGCTATACAGATAGAGAGGCAGAATTACTAGACCCTCAGCAACGTTTACTTCTTGAATGTAGTTGGGAATGTTTAGAAAACGCCGGTTATAATCCCAGTAATTATCAAGGATCAATTGGTATATTTGCTGGCGCAAGTATGAACACCTATTTGATCAATAATTGTTATCCTAATCGGGGTCAATTAGATAGTAATGACGAGTTACAACCCTTCACACTAGATTCAACGGGAGGGTTTCAAACAATGGTAGCTAATGACAAAGACTATTTAACAACGCGAATTTCTTATAAACTAAACTTACACGGCCCAAGCGTTAATGTTCAAACTGCTTGCTCTACTGGATTAGTTGTAGTTCATCTCGCTTGTCAGAGTCTAATTAGTGGAGAAAGTGACATGGCTCTAGCTGGAGCTGCTTCAATTAATTCTCCTCAAAAAATTGGTTACTTATATCAAGAAGGACTGATCATGTCTCCTGATGGTCATTGTCGCGCCTTTGATGCGGAAGCAAAAGGGACTATTTTTGGCAGTGGAGTAGGAGTAATTCTGCTCAAAAGATTGTCAGATGCTTTAGCCGATCATGACCATATTTATGCAGTTATTAGAGGCTCTGCTATTAATAATGATGGTGGCCAAAAATTAGGATTTACTGCGCCTGGTGGAGAGGGTCAAATTGCTGCCGCTACGGAAGCCCTAGCCTTTGCCGGTGTTGATGCTAATACAATTAGTTTTGTGGAAGCTCATGGCACAGGAACCCCCCTTGGAGATCCCATTGAAGTTGATGCTTTAGCTAAAGTTTATCAGGGTGCAAATGAGGGAGAATGTGCTTTAGGTTCAGTAAAAACCAATATCGGACATATGCAGATTGCTTCCGGTATTGCTGGTTTAATTAAAGCGACTTTAGCCCTCAAATATAGAGTTATTCCGCCTACATTACATTTCCAAAATCCTAACCCTCAAATTAATTTTTCTCAGACTCCTTTTTATATTAATAATGAAGCTATTTCTTGGACTACTAAGCAAGACAAGGACGAAAAATTACCCCGACGGGCAGGGGTAAACTCTTTAGGTATTGGCGGGGTTAATGCTCATGTTATTCTAGAAGAAGCTCCTCCCATTATTCCTCAAGACAATCAGAGCAAACGTCCCTATCATTTGCTCACCCTTTCCGCTCGAACCGAACCGGCTTTGAAAGAGTTAGTAAGTCGCTACATAGACTTTTTAGAAAGTCAACCTGAAAAGGATATGTCTGATGTAGTATTTACGGCAAATACAGGCCGAGTTCATTTCTCGAATCGTTTAGCCTTAACTGGCTATAAAAACAGTGATTTGCTTGAACAATTACGTCAGTTCAAGCAACTAGATTATCAGTCAACTATTCATGGTATAGTTGATGAAAAAAGACCGCCTAAAATTGCCTTTTTATTTACAGGACAAGGTTCTCAATATGCAGGGATGGCTCATCAACTCTATCAGACTCAACCCACCTTTAGAAAAACTTTAGACGCAGGGGAAAACTACTATCAAAAACTAACGGGTAAATCCCTGCTAAACGTTGTATTTGCCGATACAGATGACCCCTTAAACCAAACCGCTTATACCCAACCGGCACTATTTCTGATTGAAGTTGCTCTCGCTCAATTATGGCATTCTTGGGGAATTCAACCAGCCGCCATTTTAGGGCATAGTTTAGGAGAATATTCTGCTGCTTGTTTTGCTGGCGTTTTTGATCTTGAAAGTGGCTTAAAACTGGTCACCCATCGAGGCAACTTGATGGGGCAATTACCCCAAAATCAAGGGGAAATGGCCGCTATTTTTCTCGATAAGAACTCAGTTATTGAGCAGTGCCAAAGCCAAGGCATAAAAATCGCTATTGCTGCCATTAACGCGGAACAACATACCGTTATTTCTGGAGAAAAAAGCGTAATTCAAAAACTCTGTAACCATTTCACTAATGCCGGGGTGAAAGTTCGTCAACTCAAAGTTTCCCATGCTTTTCACTCCCCTTTAGTAGAGCCAATGGTTGCAGAATTTAAAACGATTCTTCAAGAGATTTCTTTCAGTCAACCTCAAATTTCTCTGGTCTCTAACCTAACAGGAGAAATTGCTGATGACAGCATTATGACTCCTCAGTATTGGCTTCAACATTTACTAAATACGGTACAATTTCATCAAGGGGCTTTATTCCTACAATCTCTCGGATGTGATACCTTTATTGAAATTGGACCTCAACCTATTCTCTCAGGAATTATTCAATCATCCCTATCTTCATCTGAACCTCTAACTCTACCCAGTTTACGCTCAGGATTTTCTGATTGGCAAGTTTTATTAGAAAGTCTGGGCAAACTTTATGTTTGCGGTGCAAAGATAGACTGGTTTAGTTTTGATCAAGACTATCATCCTAGACGATGTGCTTTACCTACTTATCCCTTTCAAAAACGTCAACACTGGATTCCTTTAAAAACCCCATCTGCAACTGTTCCACAGGAATCTAATCTAGTCAAAATGTTATCTGAAAAGGACAAAAATACTTTGATGCAAACCCTCTTAGAAACAGGTCATTATTCTGAAGATGAAAAACCAACAATATCCGCCATTGTTCAACAGTTGATTAAACTCTATTATCAAGAAAAAGAGGACTTTAATTTTGCCAAATTACTTTATCAAGTAGCTTGGCTTCCCTGGGATTTAGCCAACGGTAAGCTACAAAATTTGCCCCCCCTTAAAACTGATTTAGAGGTTTACTTAGAACCCCAATTACACTCCTCAGAATTGATGGGAGTTTCTCTCGCTTTTTCCGAAATGGAAAAACTGGCAGCTGACTTTGTAGTTAAAGCTCTGAAAGATTTAGAACTCTTTCAAATGAATACCTTTCTTGATCCCGATCAAAGTTTTATTCAAGCTGAACTCAAACAAGAATATAGAGCTTTCTGGAATCATGTTCTAAAAATATTAGCGAAAGTCGGCATTTTAGAAAAGCAAAATACCCTATGGAAAATTGTTAAAGAACCCGAACACTCTAATCCTGATTTAGCGTTAGAGGATTTAATCAATCATTATCCTAATGCTCAAATAGAACTCAATCTATTTCGACAAGTTGCCACTAATTTAGCAGCCATTATTACGGGAAAAATATCTCCTTTATCTATCCTATTTTCTCAAGATGGACAAGGAGGAGCCAGCGAATTTTATAAAAATACATCTTCGGCAAAAATTCTCAATCTGGGTATCTCTAAAACCGTTGAACTTCTCCTCTCAAGTTATGCTCCCTCAGCCTCCCTCCGCATTCTCGAAATTGGCGCGGGAACTGGAGCTACAACCCAACAGGTTCTTAAAGCTTGTAAGTCTCGTCAAATTACCTACACATTCACTGATGTTTCCCCCTTCTTTCTAGAGAAAGCTAGAGATAATTTGGCTGAATTTTCTGGACTAGAATACAAAGTACTCGATATTGAAAAAGCTCCGAAATTACAAGGGTTTTGCTGTCATTCTTATGACTTGATTATCGCGGCTAATGTCTTACACTCTACCGCCAATTTACAAGAGGAAACCTTGCCTCATATTCAAAGTTTACTACGTCCAGGCGGTCATTTATTACTGTTAGAATTAACTCAGCAATCTCCCTGGATTGATTTAATCTTTGGTGTGACTCAAGGTTGGTGGCGTTTTAGCGATTATCATTTGCGCCCAAATCATCCTATAATTACAGCATCGACTTGGGAATCTATTCTGCTTAAATCGGGGTTTTCTCAGGTAGAATTTGTTTCTCCTGATCAAAAAATAGGTAGTGTTTTATTTCAGCAAAGTATTATTCTGGCTCAAAGTTCAGAAATCCCCCCTAACCTCGCTAAAAACTGGCTAATTTTTACCGATGTTGACCCAGAACAAAATACTTTTCCCTTAGGGATTCAAGAGCAACTACTTAAAAAGTGTGATTCCTGTAGGATAATTTATCAAGGGGAGAAAAATACACAAATATCATCTTCTGAGTCTTGTTTGAATGCTAATCAACTACAACAATTAGAGGAATGGTTTGCGTCCAATCCATCTCCAGATCGGATCATTTATCTTTTGAATAGTGATGGCAAAGAGCAACCAGAATCCATTTTATTGAATCGCTGTAACTATCTTTTAAATCTTCTCAAAGCTATTCAAACAATCCCTAATCCTCCTCAATTATTCCTTGTCACTCAGGGGGCCCAACCCTTTGAATTAGAACAGCCTTCTTTAGGGTTTCAGTCTCCTCTTTGGGCAATGGGGCGTGTTATTGCCCTAGAAAATCCGCAATTATGGGGAGGTATGCTGGATCTTGATCCCGACGTTGATATTAATCAAAATATTACCGCATTACTATTAGGATTAACTCATGCTCACGATGAGGATCATTTGGTCTTCCGCAAAGGTCAAGGCTATATTGCTCGTCTGCTTCCTCTCAAGTCTCTAGAGACAACAACCGTTAAGATTCAACCTGAGGCTACCTACCTAATTACGGGAGGAATAGGACATCTAGGCTTAGAATTGGCGGAACATTTAGTCAATTTAGGAGCAAAACATCTCATTTTAACGACACGCCGCTCATTACCGGCTCGCTTCCTGTGGGATTCAGCAACCGAATTAGCCCAAATATCAGAAAAAATCAGAAAATTAGAGGAAAAAGGAGCATCAATCGAAGTTATTTCGGCAGACGTTGGCAATTTTGAGGCTATGCAGGCCATATTTACCCAGATTGAAAAAACCGCTTATCCCTTGCGTGGCATTTTCCATCTTGCCGGAATCTCAGGCCGACAAGCTCAATTAAAAGACTGTACTTTGCAGGATCTCGAAGCAGTTTTTCAGGCAAAAGTTAAGGGTTCTTGGAATTTACATCAACTATCTTTGGGTACTCAATTAGACTATTTTGTGCTGTTTTCTTCGGCGGGTGCAATTTGGGGGGCAAAGGAACAAGGCTTATATGATACTGTTAGTCATTGGCTGGATGCTTTGGCTCATTTCCGTCATCTTCAACAACTTCCTGCAACGACTTTAAATTGGGCATTATTGGCGGGTCATGGTATAGTGTCTCAAGACTATGAGGACTGGCTCAAACAGATTGGCATCAGGGAAATTGCTCCAGATATGGCCTTGAGGGTGATGGATGCTATTATGGCTTCTAATCAAACACAAGTTTTAATCGCTGATGTGGATTGGGTTCGTTTCAAAAATATCTATCAATTTAAAGGCGAGAAACCACTCCTAAAAAATTTAGGACTCTCAGAAATTCCCATTAAGTCTGTTCAAGAATCAGACTCTGTACTGCATCTTTTAGAGGATATTCCTTTAGGAGAACGCCGGGAATATTTGTTAGAATATGTTAGCAAACAAGTCAGAATTATTTTAGGGATTAAATCTATGCCAGATTCAGAACAAGGATTGATAGAAATGGGGATTGATTCCTTATCCTCTATTGAATTGAAAAATCGTTTAGAGAAAGGATTAGAAGTTCTCTTACCAACTTCTTTAATCTTTGACTTTCCTAATATTAGACGCTTAGTTGATTATCTGTTTGACCGTATTTTCGGTGAAAAAGTTCAAAAAACAGCCGAGAAGATGATTAACTTCACTGAAGTCCAGCAGGAGATTAGTGAGGATTTAATCTTACAAGAACTTACTGATTTGGAGGCTTTTTTAGGAGATTAAATAATCCTAAGCCTTGAAGTTAGAAAGCTTGAAGTTAAAAAAAATTCAAGGCATTTCCTAAAAGTTACCCTATATTCAAACTATGCAAACTCCATTTTTTCAACAAGAAACCGTAAAAAGTTCTCATCAATTTTTTGACAATTTGAAATTGATTGCCGCTCCTTACTGGTATCCAACCGATCCTAAAGGAAGGACATTTTCAGAGGTAATAAGTTCATGGGGAATGCTGTTTCTCCTTGTTTTAGTAATTGTTGGACTGGTGGCCTCTAATGCAGTTAATAGCTTCGTTAATCGCTATTTGGTTGATGTCATTATTCAAGATAAAAATGCCTCTAAGTTTATGACAAGTTTATTACTTTATGGCTTAGGATTACTTTTAATTACCCTGTTTACTGCATTTTCTAAATTTGTTAAAAAAAGAATTATTCTGGATTGGTATGAATGGCTAAATCAGCAGGTTGTTACCCAATATTTGAGCCATCGCGCCTATTATAAAATTAATTTTAGGTCCGATGTGGATAATCCGGATCAAAGGATAGCCCAAGAAATAGAACCCATTGCTAGAAATGCTGTTAATTTTGGGGCTATTTTATTAGAAAAAGTCTTAGAAATGACGACTTTTTTAGTGATTCTTTTCTCAATTTCCCGACTAGCCGCCTTGATTCTAGTGGCTTATACAATTATCGGCAACCTAATTGCTGTTTCTTTAAGTCGAGAATTAGATAAGATTAGTCAAGAAGAACTGGAATCCAAAGCTAATTACACCTACACCTTAACTCATGTTCGGAATCATGCTGAATCTATTGCCTTTTTTCAAGGCGAAAATCAAGAGTTGAAAATCATTCAACGTCGATTTAATAATCTCGTCAGAAATTCTCTCAGTAAGATTGATTGGGAGAAAAATCAAGACATTTTTAGTCGAAGTTATCGCTCAGTTATTCAAATATTTCCCTTTGTCGTCTTCGCTCCAGCCTATATTCGGGGGGAAATTGATTTCGGACAAGTTAATCAGGCTATCATTGCTTGCAGTATGTTTGCTAATGGTTTTTCTGAGTTAATCCTTGAATTTGGTTCTTTGGGCAGATTTTCCAGTTATGTTGAGCGTCTATCTGAATTTTCCTCGGCCTTAGAAGAAATGGACCGACAACCCAAGGATGCTAGTACCATTAAAACCCTTGAACAAAATGAGATCGAGTTTGAGGATGTTACTTTACAAACACCGGATTATGAAAAGGTAATTGTTCAACATTTATCCCTATCTATCGAACCAGGCGAAGGTTTATTAATTGTCGGACCGAGTGGACGAGGTAAAAGTTCTCTATTAAGAGCTATTGCTGGCTTATGGAATGCAGGAACTGGTTGTTTAAAACGACCTCCCTTAGAAGAATTTCTCTTTTTACCTCAACGTCCTTATATTATTTTAGGAACTCTAAGAGAACAGTTACTTTATCCTAAAACAACCCGTGAAATGACCGATGGAGAACTTGAAGCGGTTTTACAACAAGTTAATCTTCAAAATATAGCCACAAAAGTTCATGGCTTTGATGCGGAAGTTCCTTGGGAAAATATATTATCTTTAGGAGAACAACAACGCCTTGCTTTTGCACGATTGTTAGTAACCCATCCCCGCTATGTAATCTTAGATGAAGCCACAAGTGCTTTAGATTTGAACAACGAACAAACCTTATATCACCAGTTACAAAAAGCACAGACAACTTTTATTAGCGTAGGTCATCGAGAAAGTTTATTTAAGTATCATCAATGGGTGTTAGAACTTTTAGAGGATTCTAGTTGGCGACTTGTTTCCATAGATGATTATCGAGCCTCAAAATCTCTGTAACTGTTTCATTGCTAAAACTCAATTTAGGAAAAATTACGATGACTACTACTTCACCAAAAACTCTGACTATGGATATTCAAAAACACAGGGTTCTTTTAATCGGAAAAATGTATGATGAAGCGGGGGAAAAACTTCTTGAAGAATCTACTAATCTAGAGATTTTGTCCAACCCTACACTGGATAAAATTAATGAGGCCATTCAAGAAGTATCTGGCGTATTTGTGCGTTATCCTAATAAGTTAGAGGCTTCATCAATCCGATTAGCAAAACACTTAAAAGTAATTAGTACCTCTGGATTTGGCACAGATTCTATTGATATTATGGCAGCAACAGAACAGGGGGTTATCGTTGTTAATAATCCCGGAATGTCAACTACAGCTGTAGCAGAACACACCTTATCTATGATTTTAGCCCTTGCCAAAAAGCTCCCTTTTTTCGATCATTGTGTGAAAAAGGGTAACTATTTAATTCGCAATCAGATCCAACCGATTCAACTCGAAAACAAGATCCTTGGTATTGTGGGTTTAGGAAGAATTGGTACTCTGGTGGCTCACAAATGTAACCTAGCACTGGGGATGAGAGTATTAGCTTATGATCCCTATGTTCCAGCCAGCAAAGCGGAGACAGTAGGAGCAACTTTGGTCAAAGATTTAGATGTTCTTCTGGCTGAATCTGACTTTGTTTCTTTGCATACTGAACTAACAAGTGAAACGCGGGAAATGTTTAATATCTCAGTTTTTAAAAAGATGAAACCAACAGCTTTTTTAATTAATACCTCCCGGGGAAAAGTCGTTTGTGAAAAGGATTTAGGGATCGCCCTTAATCAAAAATTGATAGCTGGATGCGCCCTCGATGTCTTTGAACCAGAACCGCCGGCTTTAGATAATCCTTTATATAATTTTGAGAATGTCATTCTCTCACCTCATTTAGCCGGAGTAACCCCTGAAGCGAGTCTAGCGGCTGCTGTTTCGGCGGCGAATCAAATATTACAAGTGCTTCAGGGAGAGAAGCCTCCTTATATGATTAATCCGGAGGTGTGGAATCTTTTTTAAAGCATCTAGAGAATCTCAGGGATTCGGTTAATTAAAAATGGCAATATTTCTGCAAAATCCTTAGGAGGATAATAATTTGGAAAACATCGGCAAAATTCCCCTCAAAGATGAATGGCGTAATCGCTGGGCAACCATCAAACAATTTATCCTTAATCCGGTTCGAGAAATGGCGTTTTTGCAAGATCAGTTTCAAGTTTCTGAACTGTATACTAATATAGCGAAACGCGATCCTCATCTTCATGATCCTAATTTTCCCCAATGGCTTAATTTTGGTTATTGGCAAGAAGAAACAACTTATAACGGAGCTTGTGCCGCTTTAGCGCGTAAATTAGCCGAAGTAGCCGAACTTAAAGCCGGAGATCACCTTTTGGATGTGGGTTTCGGTTTTGCTGAACAGGATTTACTCTGGGTAAGAGAAAACAATGTTGGCTCAATTATCGGTCTAAATACAACCGAGTTACAAGTAGAAATTGCTCAAGAAAGAGTAGCTAAAGCAGGTTTATCGGACAGGATAAAACTTCAAGTCGGCTCGGCTACTCAAATACCTTTTCCTGAGAATTCTTTTGATAAGTTGACCGCTTTAGAATGTGCTTTTCATTTTGACACTCGTGAGGATTTTTTCGCGGAAGCTTTTCGAGTTTTGCAGCCCGGTGGAAGGTTGGCTATAGCGGATTGTTTGCCTAGAGTGGGTCGAGAAATTAACTTCTGGCTGCGGGTTAATAGTAAGAAAATGTGTATTCCCTTTGCTAATCAATACGACCGACATACTTATGTAGAAAAACTCAAAAAGCATGGATTTGTTAATATCCAAGCTTTATCTATTAGTGAATATGTTTGGCCGGCAATGGTTCATTATTTTGCCCAGATTAGCCAAGGAATTAGTAAGCATGATTTAGTTATCGATCTCCAGAAAGATAACCCTGGACTTGAAGCTTGGTCAAGCAATCGGGGTTGGTTTATGGCGTTTGATGATTATCTTTTGTTTTCGGCAGAAAAGCCTAAATTAACCTGAGTTCGGGTTAAGCAGATTGAGGTAAAACCCAGTCCATCGGTAGGGAGGAATTCTTGTTAAGCTAAGACGCATTTAAACCGCTTATTCTTAGATTAGCCGAACCTCCTCCAATCCCTTTACTGTTGCCTTTTGCCTCTTGCCTCGTCTCAACAAGCAATTTAAATTACGAACAGCTTAGTATAGGCTACATATCAGGACAGGCACTCATGCA
>NZ_JADBTF010000081.1:5000-10058 GCF_020246295.1 Microcystis sp. M090S1
CGAGTCCCACCTCCCACGGGAGGGAAGTGGCGCTGATCAAGCTTCCTAGAAAAGCCCGAACCACGTTAATCATTAATTGCCTGTACCCGAAACCGACACAGGTGGGGAAGTAGAGAATACTAAGGGGCGCGAGATAACTCTCTCTAAGGAACTCGGCAAAATGACCCCGTAACTTCGGGAGAAGGGGTACCCTCGCAAGAGGGTCGCAGTGAATAGGCCCAGGCGACTGTTTACCAAAAACACAGGTCTCCGCCAAGTCGTAAGACGCAGTATGGGGGCTGACGCCTGCCCAGTGCCGGAAGGTTAAGGAAGTTGGTCAGGAGTAATCCGAAGCTGACGACCGAAGCCCCGGTGAACGGCGGCCGTAACTATAACGGTCCTAAGGTAGCGAAATTCCTTGTCGGGTAAGTTCCGACCCGCACGAAAGGCGTAACGATCTGGGCACTGTCTCGGAGAGAGACTCGGCGAAATAGGATTGTCTGTGAAGATACGGACTACCTGCACCTGGACAGAAAGACCCTATGAAGCTTTACTGTAGCCTGGAATTGGCTTCGGGCTTCGCTTGCGCAGGATAGGTGGGAAGCTTTGAAACTCTCCTCGTGGGGAGGGTGGAGCTAACGGTGAGATACCACTCTGGCGAGGCTAGAATTCTAACCCTGACCCCTAATCGGGGCGGGAGACAGTTTCAGGTGGGCAGTTTGACTGGGGCGGTCGCCTCCTAAAAGGTAACGGAGGCGCGCAAAGGTTCCCTCGGTCCCGTTGGAAATGGGACGATAGAGTGCAAAAGCAGAAGGGAGCTTGACTGTGAGACCCACAAGTCGAACAGGGACGAAAGTCGGCTTTAGTGATCCGACGGCACCGCGTGGAAGGGCCGTCGCTCAACGGATAAAAGTTACTCTAGGGATAACAGGCTGATCTCCCCCAAGAGTTCACATCGACGGGGAGGTTTGGCACCTCGATGTCGGCTCATCGCAACCTGGGGCTGAAGTCGGTCCCAAGGGTTGGGCTGTTCGCCCATTAAAGCGGTACGTGAGCTGGGTTCAGAACGTCGTGAGACAGTTCGGTCCATATCCGGTGTAGGCGTAAGAGCATTGCGAGGAGCCTTCCTTAGTACGAGAGGACCGGGAAGGACGCACCGCTGGTGTACCTGTTATCGTGCCAACGGTAAACGCAGGGTAGCCATGTGCGGAGCGGATAACCGCTGAAAGCATCTAAGTGGGAAGCCCACCTCCAGATGATTGCTCTCATGGCATTAAGCCAGTAAGGTCTCGGGTAGACTACCCGTTGATAGGCTCTAGATGGAAGCTCGGTAACGAGTGCAGTCGAGGAGTACTAACCGACCGAGGGCTTGACCTGATTCTTCTTTCACCACTTTTTTCCTAGCTTTTGCAGTCTTGAGGGTTCTACCCTTCCTGGTGTCTTTAACGTGATGGCACCACTCCGATTCCATCCCGAACTCGGTTGTGAAACTTCACCGTGGCCAAGATACTTGTCGGGTTGCCGACTGGGACAATAGCTCGATGCCAGGATTATTCTTTCCTCAAAACAATTCCTTTCTCATGCAAGTGGGGAGGGTATTGTCTTTGCTGTACTTTTTTTATTGGTTTAGCACTGCGTAGCTCATCCTGCTGGGCTACTGACTAAGAGTAGCTCTACTACAAAATTAATGTGTATTAGTGTTTATGTTTTATGGAGCTAATTTTTATTGTCTCCCTTCAGTAGTTCTCTATAAGCAAGTTTACATTCTTCTAGTCTCTTCTGAAACAGAAAAATTGCCTTTTTCAAACCGTAAATTTTTACAGTTTTCCGAAAATACTCCGAGCATGATTCACATCTATAAAGTACGCTGTAAGCACAGGAAAATCCTTTACGAGGCGAAAGATATTTTTGATAGAATCGGATACAGTGAATAACAGCAAAATCAAGAATAAACCGTAAACCGATTTTCTCTAAACAATCGACTAATGGAATAACAAATATTAACAATTTGGAAATCGATACTTTCCGTTTTGTTCTTGTGTGCATAGAGAAACATCTATAAATTAACTTTCTAAGCATTTGACAAGCATATCAAGGATATGACGAACTGGTTTGGCAAAGTTTGGTGAATCTTTAAGCCAGCGAGCTAAAGGTGGCGATAATTTGTAGTATATTAAAATAAATAACTTTCCTAATGGATACATTCTCAGTTTTTCGTCTCGAAAGTGTCTTAATTTGATAACTTGAGGTGCTTCGTAAGTGCCATAGACAGCAGTAGCTATAAAGCAGTGATCGCAATGGTCACAGTGGCCACAATGATTTAAGTGATCGCAGTGGTCACAATGATTTAAGTGGTCACAATCTTCAATATCTCCGTTAGACTTGTCCAAACTGATTGGGTGAGGTTCTGGTGATACTCCACTTATATTATGATTAATAGAACTCTCTAACAATTGCTCTTGGTGGTGGGTTGGAAAAGAACTGCTACCGCGACTACTGCTAACAGGGAGAAATGGTTCTCTAGTGTCAGGTAAAGAGTCTATAGATTTGTGTAATATGACTGAACTAGCTATATGCTCTTTAGGAATTGAACTTCTAGGATAGTGCTGTTCTGAGTTATCTTCTGTTTGCGAACTAGGATTACTTGATGAAGAAGGAGTCAAGTCAGGAACATACAAACTATTATTATGGGTTAACTCTTGAATAATCTTTTCTATATCTACTTTTGCAGACGCATAACCAACGCCGACTCCAACACCAGCCCCAACAGAAATATACCAGCCTAAGTTGTGCCTTAATTGTTTATATTTTTTGTCAGAAGATAAAAGCCTATTGAATTCATCAATGCTTAATTGATTAAGCTTTTCCAATAGAGAAGTTAATTGTTCAGGAGATATGGGTAAGTTGCCGTTATTTGCATATTCGGTGATCATGTAAAGAGTAATAGATTTTTTTATTTTATCATCCGCATCGAGAGGAAGTAGAGAGGCAAAATTTTCTACAAATTTTTCAACCATCTCATCATTAACATTAATAATTTGTTGATTGATTACTTGGTTAATTTGATGATAGACAATTTGCCCCTGCTGATCAAAATTTGACATAGTTTTTTAGTTCCTTTGAATCAGTATTTACAAGGCTGTGTATTTGTAAACGACTGCAAGAATATACCAGTCAATATCGGCTAAAACAGTTTTTGGACTAATTCAATAGCTTTAACAATTCCAGCAACGATTCCACCAGCTTCGGCGACTCCCTTCATAAAGCCTTTAGCCGTGCTTAGATAACCTGCAATTACATCCTTATTAGGTTCAGGTTTTTTTGCCTGATCGACAGCTTTTTGGATTTGCTCTTGAACCTCTGTAACAATTTCGGCATTGATGACTTTAGATTCTCCAGCGTTGCTTACTTCAGACTTCAATTTCTCTAGCTCAATAATCAAATCGGCTTGATTTTGAGCTTCAGAAAAGCTATAATTATTATTTGTTTGGTTTGTAACTGTCTGATGACGCATATCGAATACTGACATAGTTTTGCTCCTTTGATATGATTTTCCGTTGTTGGTAAAAGTTAGCTATCTTCAAATGGAAATGAAGATATTAAAAACAACAATCCTATAGGCATTGTAATCCAACCTAGTAAAATCAAATTAGGCAATGTTACAAAAATTAAATATCCCACACCAATCCCAAAAGCAAAACTGCTAACAGTAAAAATAATAGAAATAAATAAATTTCTACCGTTCCGTCTTATCTTTCTAATTACTAAAGCTAAAGATAAAATAGGAAGCCAGAAAATATCTCCTAGTAGAGAGCCAGCCGATGAAAATGAAATAGAACCCGTACCACCAATATGTTCATGCTCGCCTCCAAAAAGTATACAAATTCTATAAATAATATATATTATATAAGTAGTAAATATTAAGCCAATAAAAGGAATTCTAAGTTTTTTTCTAAGTTTTGTTATACCTTTGTCAGAAAAACGAGAAAAAAGTGGAGATATTAATATAGAAAATATGAGCCATACTACAATAATTAATTTTAAAAATAAAAGAATATTTGAATTGACAAAAGGAACTATAAGAGGTATGTAGCAAGCAAAAGAAAATCCCATTAAAAATAAACCTAATAAGTTTGCCTTTTTAAAGAAATTGACTAAAAAACCAAGCCATATCGTACTAAATATTTCAATAAAAATGGTTTCATTAAAATTAGTATCAGCATTAATATTCCAATTTTTCTTATTTGTTCCTATTAATTTAGCACTAGAAAAGTCCGTACCGTTGACGTTGGCATTAGCAAAGTTAGAATTTCGCAAAGTCGCTTTGTAGAATGTGCAATTGTTGAGATCAGAACTAGAGAAATCACAATTGATCAGCGTGGCTTGGGTAAACTGAGTACGGGATAGGTTTGCTTTGTTAAAAAATGTTCCAGTTTTTAGTTGAAAGTCTCCAATTAACATCCATAAAAAAAATAAACACAATGGCGCAAAAATAAAGTTTAGCCCAAGAATATTATCAAGAAAAAATCCAGAAAAAGAGGACATCAACAAGGTGTCATTAACAAACTCTTTGTTTAAGCTTTCAGAAAGTGAACGTAAAAAGGTTATCAAAGAATGACTTAAAAATAGACCGATAAGCAAACCTAAAATCATAATAGGTATACTTAAAATATATCCTCCAAAATCATAAGAAAATGTCAATACTTTCGACCCCAAAAATCCCTGAACTACACCTATCAAGACAACCATAATGAAAATAATTTCTTGAGTGCGGCTTCGTCCTGCCTTTGTACCCGAAAAATCTGCTCCTTCAAGATTGGCATTGGTGAAATCACAACCTCTTATATCGGCATTGCGAAAGTTTGCTCCTGCTAGGTTTTGATTATCTTTAAATGAGCGATTCCTTAGATCATGATTGGAAAAGTCAAGGGGGTTGACATTAGATACAGTATCGGTTTCTCCATCCTGCACATTGATAGGATGTTGATTAGAGGAGTCAAGCAATGTAGTAATAAGCTCTTGACTCAAAATGGCATCATTGAAATTGGTATCCGCATCAATACTCCAATTTTGAATATT
>NZ_JADBTF010000082.1:0-3688 GCF_020246295.1 Microcystis sp. M090S1
AATTTACGCTTGGGGAGTAGTCCCTAAGAGTGCTTGCCTTGTAGGTGTAGTCGGACTAGACATGAAGCTGTAAGACCAAAATTAGCTTTGCTAGTAGAGGCAGGATTCAGCCCAAGAATCTCCGCACTTTTAGGGCGGAGAGTGTCAAAAACCCCTGACTTTTGCCAGCAGTGAACCACGATGACTGACGTTCCCGTTTCTCGCATTCGCAATTTTTCCATCATCGCTCATATCGATCATGGTAAATCAACTCTCGCCGATCGCCTCCTGCAAATTACAGGAACCGTAGCCCAACGGGAGATGAAAGAACAATTTCTCGATAATATGGACTTGGAACGGGAACGAGGTATCACCATCAAGTTACAAGCGGCACGCATGGATTACACCGCTAAGGATGGTCAAAAATACGTTCTCAATCTGATTGATACCCCGGGCCATGTGGATTTTTCCTACGAGGTTTCTCGGTCTCTAGCGGCGTGCGAGGGAGCTTTATTAGTTGTGGATGCCTCCCAAGGAGTAGAGGCGCAAACTTTAGCCAATGTTTACCTAGCACTGGAAAATAACCTCGAAATTATCCCAGTTTTAAATAAAATCGACCTACCCAGTGCCGAACCGGAACGAGTCGCGGCGGAAATCGAGGAAGTGGTGGGTTTAGACTGTAGTGAGGCGATTCGGGCCTCGGCTAAGGCTGGGATCGGTATTAATGATATTCTAGAGTCGATCGTCCAATTGGTTCCCCCTCCCCAAGATACCCTCGAAGAACCCTTCCGAGCTTTAATTTTTGATAGTTATTACGACGCTTATCGAGGGGTAATTGTCTATTTCCGCGTCATGGATGGTCGGGTGAAAAAGGGCGATAAAATTCGTTTTATGGCTTCCGGTAAAGAATTTGTGATCGATGAATTGGGTATTTTATCACCGCAACAGGTACAGGTAAATGAACTTCACGCGGGAGAAGTGGGTTATCTGGCAGCCGCGATTAAAACCGTTGCTGATGCCCGGGTGGGTGATACGATTACTCTAACCGCTAAACCAGCACAAGAGCCTTTACCCGGTTATACGGAAGCAAAACCGATGGTTTTCTGCGGATTATTTCCCACGGATGCTGATCAGTACGCCGATCTCAAAGATGCCCTGGAAAAGTTAAAATTAAACGATGCAGCCCTATCCTACGAACCGGAAACTTCTAGCGCCATGGGTTTTGGTTTCCGTTGCGGTTTCTTGGGACTGCTACACATGGAAATCGTGCAGGAAAGACTAGAAAGGGAATATAACTTAGATTTAATTACCACTGCTCCCTCGGTAGTTTATCAGGTCACTACCACCGATGGCGAAATTGTCGAAGTGGATAATCCCAGTTTGTTACCTTCCCCACAAAAACGGGAAAAAATTGAGGAACCTTATATCCAAGTGGAAATGATTACTCCGGAAACCTATGTAGGTGCTTTGATGGAATTATGTCAAAGTCGTCGGGGAGTTTTCAAGGATATGCGTTATTTTACTAAAACTCGCACCGCTTTGATTTATGAGTTACCTTTAGCGGAAGTGGTGACGGACTTTTTCGATCAATTAAAATCTCGATCGCGCGGTTACGCTAGTATGGAATATCAATTAATTGGCTATCGGGAAAATGAGCTAGTTAAATTAGATATTATGGTCAATGGTGATCCCGTTGATGCTTTAGCGATGATCGTTCACCGGGATAAAGCTTATTATGTTGGTCGTGCGTTAACCGAAAAGTTAAAAGAATTGATTCCCCGGCATCAATTTAAGGTTCCCATTCAAGCAGCTATTGGTTCTAAAATTATCGCTAGTGAACATATTCCTGCTTTAAGAAAGGATGTCTTAGCTAAGTGTTATGGTGGTGATATTAGCCGCAAGAAAAAGCTGTTAGACAAACAAGCAAAAGGGAAAAAACGGATGAAAGCGATCGGAACTGTTGATGTCCCCCAGGAAGCATTTATGGCAGTTCTAAAACTCGATCCTCAGTAAAATCTTGGGGTGAGAATTAACTCACCCTTTTTAGTTTTAGCAGTGGGGAATTATTATGAAGCTTTTGAGATTATCCTATCAAGATTTATCCTCTGGATTAAGTATAGATTCTTGCGATTTTTTCCCAGATTTTAATTTATTAGTTGGTATCTCAGGTGCAGGAAAAACCTCGATTTTAAAGGCTATTAGTAATTTAACAAGAATCGCTAACGGTGAGTCTATAAATGGAGTAAAATGGGATGTAGAACTTTTAACCAATGATCATGTTCGTTATCATTGGTTGGGTGAATTTGAGGTTAGAAAAGCTCGTTCTCTCATCAAGATTGAAGAAGATGAAGTCAATAGTAATGACAGCGAAAATAGGGTTAGTATAATTAGTGAAACTCTTTTAAAAGATCAAGAGGTTTTGATCGAAAGAAACCAAGAGGTAATTGAGTTTAAACATTCAAAGACACCAAAACTACCATCTTATTTAAGCTGTATAGAGCTTTTCAATCAAGAAGAAGATGTTTTCCCTGTTCGACAGGAATTTAACAAAATGATTTTCAATCCACTTAAGTTTAATATCTCATATTCAACATTTGGTAAAATCCTTAGAAACTACGAATATGCCGAATATAACTCTCTCTCTGAATTACACTCGAGTCAACTTCCTATTTCCGACAAACTGCTGATCACTTATAAAAAATATCCTGATACGTTCGAGATAATGAAGAGAAAGTTTTTAGATATTTTCCCTCAAGTTGAAGATTTAAAAATAGAATCTTTAGAGCCATCCGAACTAGGTGATCTGCTTGTTTCATTAACTAGAATTGGTTTACTTGAAGAGCTACCTCGCATACAAATAAAAGAAAAAAACTCTCATGTCTGGATTGTAGAACCAAATATCTCCTCTGGAATGATAAAAAGCCTGATGTTCTTAGCAACGATCGAATTATCTCCTGATGGCAGCGTTATATTAATCGATGAATTTGAAAATAGTTTGGGGGTTAACTGTTTGGACACTTTAACAGAAGATTTATTAGTTAATTATCGAGATTTACAGTTTATTATTACCAGTCATCATCCCTATATAATTAATAATATCAGTCCTGCCTATTGGAAAATAGTCACTCGTAAAGGAGGAGTAATTCAGGTACACAATGCGGCTGATTTTCATATTTCTAAAACTCGACAAAAAGCCTTTATTGATCTTATCAATGTCTTAGAAGAATTTCCCCAAGGAATTAGTTAATCGATGAATATTTATTTTTTAGTTGAAGGAAGAAGTACCGAAAAAAAGCTTTATACTGCCTGGTTAACTTATCTTATTCCCGAATTTAAGCGAGTTGATTTTTACGATCAAGTCAATCACAACAATTACTTTCTGATTAGTGGTAATGGCTACCCCTCGATACTTGATGAGGGAATTCCTAACGCCATCGATAAAATTCAAGAAGTATCCAAATATAACTATCTAGTCATCTGTCTCGATGCTGATGAGGATGGGAGCATCTCACCTTTGCAATGAGCATAAATACTTAGTGGAAAAATAGGCTTTTCGAGGGTAATTCTTGTTTTAATTCTCCATGTACGCAGTCTTTAAAAGCCTCTATTTCGTTCCAAGACACGATGAAGAGTGGCTTTTAGGCTAAGTATAATTACTCATCGCGTAAGTGAGATGCTCCCCATGATGAGGATACTGTCGAAGAAAGAG
>NZ_JADBTF010000083.1:0-8251 GCF_020246295.1 Microcystis sp. M090S1
GTACAAGAAGCTATAGGCGGTCAACGTACCGTGGGACACACGGAATCGGGCTTCTGAAATGGGGCGAAAGTCTGTGGACTCTGTGTAAGACAGTACATGGTTTTTTAACTGTGGTATGCGACGGTGGTGGAAGCAGAAACCTAAATCGTGAGGTTTGGGAATCACCGTCCGTTTTACGGCGGCGAGGATGTCAAGGACTGACAGGGGGTACCGATAGACGGGGGGATTTAACCCCTACCTATTTAATGCCTGATTATATCTCTTTACCAAGTGTTCGGTTGAAAGTCAGCATCATTAATAATTGCCACCGTATCCCCAAGATGGTTTAATCACAAATAGACCTTCTATCCATTAGTCAGATTTTTCTTAACATTTCAAACCTTTGTAGCACAAGGCTTTCAAGACTCGGTTAACAATTTGTAATATTCCTTGTTGACACCCTTACTGACAAAGAAAAAACTGAAATCAAGTCAGGATCAGGGTTGGAGTGCTTACTGACAAAATTGTTAAGAAAGATTCCTATCAGTAATCATACTAAATCCGTTGAGTATAGGCTACATATCAGGATAGGCAAGAGGCAAGAGGCAAGAGGCAAAAGGAGGAATAGATAATCAGTCTTTAATCACTGGATTTAGAATCAGTGATCAATCAAGCTTTAACCATGAGTCAGTTATGATGATGAAATTATTAAGATCTGTAGTCATTTTTGCAAGTTTACTGAATGTTACACCTGGGATGGCAAATCATCCACCCCGACAAGTTGCTCAAGCGTCTAGCGCTTATTCGATTCAAGGTTATTGTTTTTCAGTCGCTAATGATGATCTGGATTCTACGGCGAGGATTTATATTCAGGGAAATCAAGTCACGGGTCGGGTAGAAGCTACGATTCATAATGAACAAGAATCTTATTATAGTTCCTATACTCAAACCTTACAAGGAAGGAAAAATGGGAATCAGTTAAACTTAAATATCAAGACAAAAATTGAGTTAGATACTCAAACAACTCAAGAAACCTGGACGTTAACTTCAGATTCTTTGAATACGGGACGAGTCATTTATCAAAAACAACCTTGTTTAGTGTCTCAAATTCGGTTTGCACCAGGAACTAATACCACTACAGTTAATCAATCGGTTGTTCGAGGGAGTCGAAATATTTATTTATTAAGAGCGAATCAAGGACAGAGAATGGATCTGAAAATTACAGCATTAGAAAATAATGCCGTATTCGATGTGATTGCACCGAATGGGCAAATTTTGAAAACAGAAGCTACCCAATCTAGTTTAAAATTACCGGCTACTGGAAATTATGAAATAATTGTAGGGGGAACTCGTGGCAATGCCACCTATAAATTAAATGTTAAAATTCAATAAATAGAAGGAAACATGGAACAGCCTTGTAGCCTTGTAATAAGACTTAGAATTGAGCTTGAGAACGAGTTTCCTGGACGAATTCGAGGCACTCTTCCCAGTCGTTGCCTTGCCAAGTTCCGGCGAACTTCAGCAGCTCCCCTGCTTTAGTTCCTCGTTTAACTCTCTACTCGCGCTTAGAAATTAATTTCATGGAAACTTTACCGAGTGCTGTAATGCAATGGCTTTATTTTTCTCTCTACTCGCGCTTAGAAATTAGCTGAATCTCCCCCAATCCCTTTCCTGTTGACTCTTGCCTCATCTCAACCAGCAATTTAAATGCGCGGGCAGCTTATCCTATATGGTACTGTTTAATTTTATCTCAAATGTCGGGGTGAAGATCCGAAGCGCTTAGCGCGACGGGATGAAACCCCAGCCAATATAAAACAGCGAAGCACGACTAATACTAAATCCGTTGAGTATAGGCTACTTATGAAAAAAAAAAAAAGGGGGAATAAATAATCAGTCTTTGATAAACGGATTTAGTATGATGAGGTATATGATGACAATATTTCCAATATTTATTATCCTTGGATATTGGAGCCAAAAAAATCGTTATTTTTATGGATTTCTGTTATTCTTGTTTACCTATTTTTTATCAATTCTATTTCTTTGGTATGGTAATTGGGGCTGGATAACTTAGTTGCTCGTGCAGTTGAGTCAAATTACCCTAACTAATAATGCTAACATAGCTCTTTGCTCAGAGAGAGTCGATTGATTTGTTCAAAAATATCAACTAGATAGAGAATTATTGTCATCATAAATTAGAGATGTGAGAAAAAATGTTACTCACATTGCCGAATATCTATATCGGTCAATAAAATCAATAACAATTACAGGATAAGCGTTTAAATGCGATCGAGATTTGCTTGATTTGAATACAAAAATACTGAATATTTATCATCATCAGGCCCTGAACGCCAGCAAAAGAAAACCCCACAGACAAAGACCTTGTAATGATAGAATCGACAATGGCGACGGCTTGGCCATTAGTATTTTTTGCGTCGGACTAGCAGGAGATAAAAGCGTGACCTTTAAGATTGGTTTACTCGGTTTCGGGGTTGTGGGGACGGGAACAGCGAAAATCCTCCTTGATCCTTTTGGTCGTCATCCCGTACTCAAAGAGATTACCATTGGACGAGTGGGAGTTAGATCCCTAGATAAACCGAGAGAAATCGAGCTTTCTCCCCATCTTTTGACCACTGACCTAGAATCGATCGTTACTGACCCCGAAATTGATATTATTGTCGAATTATTGGGGGGTTTGGAACCGGCGCGCTCTTTAATTCTCCAAGCAATCGCATCGGGAAAGCACGTTGTTACGGCAAATAAGGCGGTTATTGCCCGTTTTGGTGATGAAATCTACGCCAAGGCCAACGAAAAGGGGGTTTATGTCCTCCTAGAAGCGGCCGTGGGTGGTGGAATTCCCGTCATTAAACCCTTAAAACAATCCCTCGGCGCTAATCGCATCAGCAGCATCATGGGAATTGTCAACGGCACAACTAACTATATTCTCACGGAAATGAGCAAAAAAGGGGCAGATTTTAGCGAAGTGCTGGCCAAAGCTCAGGAATTAGGCTATGCAGAAGCGGATCCGACTGCGGACGTGGATGGATTCGACGCGGCCGATAAAATTGCCATTTTAGCTTCTTTGGGTTTTGGAGGTCGGGTAAAACGGGAAGATGTTTACTGTGAAGGTATCCGGCAAGTTAGCGCCGTCGATATCGCCTACGCTGATAGACTGGGATTTGTGATTAAATTATTAGCGATCGCAAAAGATACGGTTAAGGAAGATTCCGATACCCTAGAGTTGCGGGTTCATCCGACCCTAGTACCGAAAACCCATCCCCTCGCTAATGCTAACGGGGTCTATAACGCTATTCTCGTCGAGGGGGAACCCTTGGGCCAAGTGATGTTTTATGGACCGGGTGCCGGTAGCGGACCGACGGCCAGCGCGGTAGTATCGGATGTGATGAATATCGTCGGAATTTTAAAAAGTAGTGGCAAAACCAAGGAACTTGACCCGCTTTTAAGCTGTATTCACCAGCATTATTGTCAAATCGCCCCGATGGAGTCGTTATCGACCCGTTTTTATGCCCGTTTTCTCTGTCGCGATGTGCCGGGGGTAATCGGTCATTTAGGTATGGCTTTCGGCGACCATGGGGTTAGTCTAGAATCCGTGGTACAAATTGGTATTAGGGGTGATTTAGCCGAAATTGTCGTTGTCACCCACGATGTGCGCGAGGGCAATTTCCGCAACGCTTTAGCGGCAATAGAGTCTTTAGAAGCTATTGACAGTATTCCTAGTATTCTCCGGGTTTTGTAATTATAGAGATCGCTTTTTTTATGGTCATGGGTCGGAGAATCAAAAGTGAGAAAATTTGGCTAAGTTTAACTAGCACAATTTTGTTTTTTTGTCTAGGTTTTTTGGGCTTAAATCAAAAATTAATTTTTGCCCAAGGGTCTGATAATGTTTGTCCCCTGCCGATTTTATCAAGGTTACAACGCCATAAAATCCAAGCGGGAGAAACAATCGCCTCAATCGCCGAAAAATACGCTCTTATCCCCGCAACGATAATTAAACTCAATCCGACTATTCTCAAAAATGGTTTGGCCCCGGTGGGGAAAGAAATCTTCATTCCCCCGATGAACGGCATTCGCATCGAAGCACCCCGGGGTTCCACTTGGCGCGATTTAGAAGCGGCCTATGGTATTCGTGCCGATATACTCTTTGAGCTTAACGGTTGTGGTCGCCGGCCGACAATAGTTTTTATCCCCGGCACCAATTGGTCCGCCGCCGGCAAGCGATCGGATTATACTGGATTAAGTTCTTATCCCTTACCCTTTGCCAGCACTGTCGGATTAGCCTACGGTTGGCAAAAAAGCCCCACGGAACAGAAAAATCTCTTTCATAGTGGTATTGATCTTCTCGCAGATGTTGGTACACCAGTTCTAGCCACCGAGGATGGTCTAGTGATTTATGTGGGTCAGGAAGGGGCCTATGGTAATTTGGTCGTAATTAATCATTTAGGTCGCCGGCAGACCCGTTATGCCCATTTAAGCAGGGTTACAGTGAGAATTGACCAAAGGGTACGAGCAGGAGACGTTATCGGTACGGTTGGCACCACGGGACAACCAGATATTATTCCCCCCCATCTTCATTTTGAGGTGCGCTTAGATACTCCCGTCGGTTGGACAGCGCAGGATCCGGCTTTGCATTTGCCCCAAATCGGCCCGCAATCAAGTCAAAAGTAAACGGTTAAGTGGGATTATTGATTTATTTAAGTTTGACAAAAGGAAACTTATTTTGGAACCCTAAGTTATCAAGTCCCAGGGTTAATAAAAGTAATGCTGCCATAATTGCGATCGTGATCAGTATCCCCCCTTGGGATTCCGGAGAGGAAAATAGTTTCCAGAATAAAACAACGTTATTGATAAAAATAGCGAAAAATACTAATATAGAATGCCAATCTATACTATCCTGCTTCGCATTTTTTTGCTCACTTTTCTCGTCAGAATTAACTCTCTTTTCCTTACTAGAATTAGCTTTCAAAGTTAGAATCAGCAAGAAAGTTGTCAAGACTAAGACAGCTAAAAAAACTACAGATGCTTGCTCGAAAACTAACTTTAACGCTAACAAAAGGTTAATCACCCAAATAAATACAAACACAAAATTTTGTTTTGCAGACATAACATAAAACCCACAAGAGTTGACTATTACTTTGGCTGGATTATAGCGAATTATACATATACAGGATATATTTTCCAGCCAAAATCCCCCTCTTTGGGGAGAAGGGGAAAAGCCAACCCAAGATTAACCCTGCACCATCACCGAGGCAGCCGCAGCCACACCGGCGCCGGGGGTGACACCTTCGACACCTAACTCGATTAAAGTCGCTTCAATGGCAGCGATAACCGTGAGGATATCCCTCTCACTAGCAAAACCTAAATGACCGATACGGAAGATTTTACCCTTGAGGTGATCCTGACCACCAGCCACAGCGATGTCGAACTTTTTATTGAGAGTCGAACGAATTTTTTCCGCATCTACCAGAGTGGGGTCCACCGCAGTAATCGCCGTGGAAGCCCAGGAATCCGCCGCGTAGAGGGGCAAATCCAGGGCGCGCATACCGGCCCGCGTCATCTTCGTTAAGCGTTGGTGACGGGCGAAAATTGCCGCTAATCCCTCCCTTCTCATCATTTGCAGAGAAGCTTGTAAACCGTACATCAGGTTAACTGGAGGGGTAAAAGGGGAACTATCCTCATCGGTGGCTTTTTTGTATTTGCCCAAATCTAGATAAAAACGGGGCAGTTTGGCGGTTTCGTAGGCTTTCCAAGCTTTTTGACTTACGGAAACAAAACCTAAACCGGGAGGAATCATATAACCTTTCTGGGAACCAGAACCGACCACATCTAAACCCCATTCATCGATGGGAATATGATAAGCTCCTAAACTGGTGACAGCATCGACGATAATTAAAGCTTCCCCGTGGTCTTTTACCGCTTTGTTAATGCTTTCCAAGTCATTGAGAACCCCGGTGGAAGTTTCCGAATGGGTGATAATTACCGCTTTGATGGCTTTTTCCTTGTCTTCGGTCAGTTTAGCCGTGAATGCCTCTGGATCTAGGGGTTTACCCCATTCTGCCTTAATGACATCCACATTTAAGCCGTATGCTTTCGCCACTTTCGCCCAACGTTCCCCAAATTTACCATTATCCCCCACCAAAACTCGATCGCCGGGGCTGAGAAAATTAATAATTCCCGCTTCCATGGCACCGGTTCCCGAAGCAGTTAGCATTAAAACATCGCCACTGGTTTGATGCAACCATTTAAGATTTTCGGTTAATTCGGCGATTACCTTGCTAAAAGCACCCGTCCGATGACCTATAGGTGCTTTAGCCATAGCCAATAATACCGCTTCCGGCACTGGTGTCGGGCCGGGAATCATCAACATATTTTTATTTTCCATGGTTCGTCCTCTCTCGTTGGGCCATATTTAACAAAGATAAAAAACCAAATCTCGATCGCATCAATTCTGAGGGGATGATTTAAGATTCGGCAAACTCTGATTATATACCGGGAGATAGCCTTGTCAGGAGTCAGTATTCAGGAGATAGGGTGATAGGGTTTTGGGGTGATGGGGTTTTGGGGTGATAGGGTGATGAGATAGCTTCCCTATCTCCCCACTCCCCACTTCCCCACTTCCCCACTTCCCCACTTCCTAACTCCTATTCCCGATTTTCAAAGAGTTTCTGGATACCGACGGCAGCATCGGGCAGTTTTACCAAAGATTCGCCAATTAGAACCGCATTTGCTCCCGCTTGCTTCACTTTGGCCAGATCTGCAGCTGTGTGTAATCCCGATTCGCTGACGATCAGAATACCTTTTTCTCGCACCTGTTCGCCCCTGGCTTCTAGTAATTGGCGAGTATTGTCTAAATCGACTTTAAATGTCTCTAAATTGCGGTTATTAATGCCGATTAGTTCGATTCCCTCAATGGCTAACACTCGATCGAATTCGGCCAGACTATGCACCTCTACCAAAGCTGTCATCCCTAAACCCTTGACAATTTTGACAAAATATGCTAGGTCTTGATCGCTTAAAATAGCGGCAATTAAAAGGACAGCATCGGCTCCTTTAGAGCGAGCGTAGTAGATTTGATAGGGATAAAGGATAAATTCCTTGCATAATAGGGGTAAAGATACCGCTTGCCGGACGAGGGTAAGATTTTCGTAGCTACCTTGAAAAAACTTACTATCGGTTAGGACCGATAAACAAGTGGCTCCCCCCTGTTCATAGGTACGGGCGATCGCTACAGGATCAAAATCTTCCCGGATAACTCCCTTGCTAGGGGAAGCTTTTTTCACTTCCGCAATCAAAGCGGGTTGGGTTTTACCCTGTTTTAAGGCGGCTAAAAAGTCGCAAGGTGGCGCAGTATTAGCTATTTTTTTGCGTAATTCCAATAAAGACAACTTTTCACGCAATTTATCGACTTCGATCTCCTTATGCCAAACGATTTCTTCTAAAATATTTTGCGGTTGTGCCTCCGGCACTTTCACCACATAACTCAAACTCTCAACTTTGACGGCAGGATTGGGGTGTTTTCTTCGGATCTGCATTTTTTCACTGTCCAGAGCGTGAACAGTGATTAGTTTAACAGTGATTAGTTATCGGTAATTGAAATAGAGACGCAGTCAACCACGTCTCTACAGACATTTATCTAGACTTGTGTGGATATTCCCAGTCTTCACCAATCTCCTCAAGGCTATTGCATAGCTTTGAGGGAACGTTCTAAAATTTGATCTTGACGTTTTTCGTCTTCTTGACGATTTTCAGTTAATAAAACCCGTGCTTTCGCAGTTCCTGCCTCCCCTTCCCCTAAAAGCTCCTCTGTACGAGTTAAGACATTTTCTTCGAGCATTCCTTCTGCTTGTCGTTCTTGGGTTAAATTAAGACGTGCTTTTTCTTGAATATTCATAAATTTATCCTTGCCACAGGTGCGATCAACTTCTACCTTCAGTCTGACACAAATTTGCTATTCTGTATCATTAACTACAGAAAAATTTAGAATCTTACTGGCGAAACTGAGATTTAGGTATTTTTTCTCATTCCTTAAATGGACAGGGATCGATCGACCTAAAGCTATACAATAAAACCTATGGAACAATTCCCCGGCGTAATCAAGCTTGTATATCGGGCGAATATTGACATCCTCACCGCCGTAAACGGACGGTGATTCCCAAACCTCACGATTTAGGTTTCTGCTTCTTTCCCTTGCGGGGTTCCGCACCTGCCTTAACAGATTTACTCTGTTCTGGTCTTATGGTCGCTCTACAGACTGACA
>NZ_JADBTF010000084.1:0-13246 GCF_020246295.1 Microcystis sp. M090S1
AACAGAGTAAATCTGTTAAGGCAGGTGCGAAAAATCCTTCGGGAAAGAAGCAGAAACCCAAATCGTGAGGTTTGGGAATCGCCGTCCGTTTTACGGCGGCGAGGATGTCAATAATCTACACCTATCTGGAATTCTCAAAAAACATTTTCCCACCTTCTCGCTAGTAAGAGGGTGGGATTTGAGAATTCTTAGGGAAATTTTCTTTAATTTAGGTTTTGATTCTCTTGGTTTTTGCGCTTGAGGTTTTGCAGTTGTTGCAGCAGTACCTCGATTTCCGCTTCTAGATGCAGGTATTTCACCTGTTGGTCAGCTTGGTAGGTGGTGCGAATCTGTTTCATGGCGGAGGATTCCTTAGTTAGTACAGTTGTCATAGCGGTATCTATAGAGTGCTAATTATGTTTAATTGTTTCAATTTGTATATAGTACCTTAACAATGTCTTAAAGAAAACCTTTTTATGGTAGTTTCTCAACTGGCACAGGATTAAAGAGGGGAAAAATTCTTGCAACCAAAGGGATCGGAGTGCGATATACTCAGTCGCGAACGATATTGGCAAGCATGACCATGGTAGCGGTAGCAATTTTAGCGGCGGGTAAGGGAACCCGAATGAAGTCCAGCCTTCCGAAAGTTTTACATCCCCTCGGCAGTCGATCGCTAGTGGAACGGGTCCTTAATGTCAGCGAATCCTTACATCCGCAGCGAAAACTGGTGATTATCGGTTATCAAGGGGAACAGGTGCGAAATAATCTACAGCATCTTGAAGATATCGAATTTGTCGAACAAAAGGAACAGTTAGGCACTGGCCATGCTATTCAGCAGTTAATCCCCCATTTAGAGGACTTTCAGGGGGATTTGTTGGTCTTAAATGGCGATGTTCCCCTGTTGCGTCCCGAAACCTTGCAAAATCTTCTCCAGATTCATAAAAACCATGGTAACGCTGCCACCCTCTTAACTGCTAACCTCCCAAACCCGAAAGGTTACGGTCGAGTTTTTTGTGATGGCAATAATCTCGTTAAGCAGATTGTCGAAGAAAGAGACTGTACCGATGCCCAACGACAAAACCACCGGATTAATGGAGGTATATACTGCTTTAATTGGTCAAGATTAGCGGCTATACTGCCTAATTTAACGCCCAATAACGATCAAGGTGAGTATTACCTCACGGATGTGGTCAATTTTCTCGATCCCGTCATGGCCGTGGATGTGGAGGACTTTTTAGAAATTAGCGGCATTAACGATCGCAAACAATTGGCCGCCGCCTATGATATCCTGCAAACTAGAGTCAAAGATGATTGGATGGCCGCTGGAGTCACCATAATTGACCCCGATAGTGTCACCATTGAGGATACTGTCACCCTCAGTCCCGATGTGATTATCGAACCCCAAACCCATCTGCGCGGTGAGACGATAATCGCTTCTGGTTGTCGTATAGGTCCGGGGAGTTTAATCGAAAATAGTCGGATAGGCAGCGATGTAACGGTCTTATTTTCGGTTATTTCTGATAGTCAGGTGGATTCTGGTTGTCGCATCGGTCCCTATGCTCATTTGCGCGGAGAAGCGAAAATTGGGGCTAATTGTCGAGTCGGTAATTTTGTTGAAATTAAAAAAAGTAGCATCGGCAATCAAACCAATATTGCCCATTTATCCTATCTGGGAGATGCCACTTTAGGGGAAAAAGTTAACGTTGGTGCGGGAACAATTACGGCTAATTACGATGGCGTGAAAAAACACCAAACTCTGATCGGCAGTGGCACAAAAACCGGGGCAAATAGTGTTTTAGTGGCTCCTTTAAAATTAGGAAAAAATGTCACCGTGGCTGCGGGTTCAACTATCACTAAAAATGTCCCCGATAATGCTTTAGTTATTGCTCGCGAAAGTCAGCGTGTGATCGAAAATTGGGCAGATCAGTTTCAGTAGGTTAATTCCGGGATTTAAGGCAAGAAAACTGTTGCTAAATTCCGAGATTAGAGTCAAGATAAACGGGGAGGGAAAGAAAGAGGGGTTGAGTACCATTCAACCGGCGTTGCTGATTTGAGATATGAATCTTCTTTTGTGGGATTTTTAAAACCTAGACCCAAACTAACTTTTGGATGGGTGCAAGATTGTCATTCATACCTTGATTCAGCAACGCCCTTTTTTTTTGCTTCCTCTCAGATTAACTCCTGTCAGTTCGCCGTAACAGACAAGGCAGTCAGTGATTTTTGTCTGTTGCAATTTATTTTAATTTTCCAAAGTCTTAATTGTAACCACCTGCGGCGGTGTAGAATCAGGTGGATAAATAACATCTAATTGTACTTTTATTTGAGTTCCTGGTTTTAAATCTAGTTTTAATAAAGGATCTAAAACCTGCCCTGTTCTATGCCATAAATGTACATAACGGGTTTGTTGTTTACCTTGATCATCGCTATATTTTAAACGCACTGTACCACGGAAAAAGGGAAAGTCTAATGATGGTTTTCTAAATTTAATTCCTTTTTCAGATAGTCTATCTTCTTTTAATGAAGTTTCTAAAGTGATGCTAACTGTCTGATTTTTATCAGTGTTATTAGTTAAAGGTATGTTGAGTTGATATTCTACCCCATAGTTACCATGTGCTTCGTAAGCAGTATCAGGATACCGCACTAGCATTTTTGCGGTTTGGCTTTGTTCTGTTCCTAACCTTCCACCCCGTAAGGTGGCTATGGGATAAGAAATAGTTTTACCTGGTTCGGGAATAGTCAGGGTTTGGGTTTTGGTGTTGTCTGTGAGGTTTGCTTTCCATGTTGCACCTTCGGATATACCTGCGACTCTGCTGTAAATTAATTGACCTCCTTTTGCATCTGGGGGTGTGGGGGTTTTATCTCTTGGTCCTGCAAAGTTACCGTTATTTAATAAGTCTTGCCATTCTTTTAATGTGGGTGCGCGCTCGCTACCATCAGCATTTTTTTTCGCAAACATGGCTAAACTCGCTGCATAAATTTTACCACTGCTATTTAATCGGAAAAAACTGGATCTCCCATTGACAGGTTTTTCTAAATTTCTGACTGGGATAGGATGGTTTAACAACATTTGACTTCCCCCAGCAGGAATGACTATTCTTGCTGGAAATTCTTTTTGACGTACTCCCCGCAAAACATCCGCTACTGCTCTTGCACCTGGTCCAGAAAATGCTTTACCATCGTTATTTTCTATGTAGGGTTGCAAGGTGACAAACGGTGCTTCTGTCATTAAATAACTCGCACCTTGTAAAATGTTAATAGTGATAGGTTTTTTACTGGGATTATGTAAAATTACTCCTATATATAAGGTTTGTAAATCCTTGGGAGTGTGGGTATAATGATGAGCAAATAAATCAAATCTGCCTTGAATGGGAAAGTTTAAATGTGCGGCTGGAACTTTTTTGTTATTAGGTGTAAAAGTAGAAAGTAGAATACCTTCATTTTTGATCCACTCTGGACTGTTGCTATTAAAAACAGGTATTTTATCTAAACTACCGGGTAAAGGGCGCACTTCTCCAGTTTGTACAATTTCTTGGGGTGCTGGTTTTGCAGGTGTTTGGGCGTTTACTTGATTTTTCTGATGATAGCTATTGAAAGTTGTACAGCCAATAGTTTGAGTAATCGCTAATCCTGATATGATGATGAATACAGGTTTGAGGATGTGGTTTTTTGCTTGCAAAGTTCCCATAATTTTATTTTTCCAGTAAGTTTGCCATTTGCCAGTTTGCCGTTTGCCGTTTGCCTGGAGCATCTCATTTATGCAAGTGAGTAATTATACTTGTCCCTAAAACTGGTTTCTAGCAAGGCTTTCAAAATAGCTTGACATAAAACCTGATTTAGTGGTTACAAAGGTGAGATGCTCCCAAGTTTGCCAGTTTACCAGTAAGTTGTCCAGAATGTTATGAACTGGATACAATGTATGGAAGGTTAATTTCTGATTTTCTGTAATGTGTGTAAATTGAAAGCAACCCAGTCATTTCGACTCAAGAGTTCGATAAATGGATATACTCATTGCATCTACTAATGACTTAAACGGCGCAACAGACCTAGGTTTTCCGCTCCATACCCCAGACGAATCCCACTGGCATCTTCACTAAATGTAACATCGAGTACCCAATGGAGACTATTTTCGATACTCCAATCTGCGAATCACCTCGGCCTGTTTTTGGGCATCCGCTGCTAAACTACTGATGAAGAAGCGAATTTCTGTAGTAGTTTTATTCCACAATTGGCGGACACTGCGAACTATGACTACTGCAGCTCTAACCAGTAATTTAGATAGGTCAATGGCTTATCAGTTCACTGATTACTGTTTACTGATGCTGGTTAAGGCCTTAAATTTGCGCGATGAAGCGTGAAATGCTATAAAAATCTCAGTCCTCCCTATAGAAAAGAGTAGAAACTTTATGGCACGCACCGAGTCCACAATGTTAGATCTGGGGACAAAAGCTCCCAGTTTTGCCTTACCCGATGTGGTTTCGGGTGAAACTATCTCTCTGGACAGCTTTGCGGCTAAAACCGCTCTGTTAGTCATCTTCCTCTGTGAACATTGTCCCTTTGTTAAACACATTCAAGAAGAACTTTCCCGTCTAGGTCGCGATTATGCTAACACCAATCTGGGCATCCTCGCAATTAGTTCTAATGACGTGGAGAAATATCCCGATGATTCGCCCGAAAATTTGAAAAAAATGGCGATAACCCTTGACTTTAAATTCAATTTATGCTATGACGAAAGCCAAGAAGTGGCGAAAGCTTACACGGCAGCCTGTACTCCCGATTTTTTCCTCTTTGATAGTCAGCGCATCCTAGTCTATCGCGGTCAATTGGATGATAGTCGTCCTAGTAATGGAATACCGGTGACAGGCAAAGATCTGCGCGCCGCTATTGACAAGGTTTTAACCGGTCAACCGGTGCCGACGGACCAAAAACCGAGTTTAGGCTGTAATATCAAATGGAAACTGGGTAATGAGCCACCCTATTATGGTTAATTAACGAAGGGTGTAGGGTGTGGGGAAGTGGGGAAGTGGGGAAATGGGGAAATGGGGAAGCTGTCTCATCACCCTATCGCCCCAAAACCCTATCACCCTATCTCCTGAATACTGACTCCTGACGACCGACTCCTAACCCCACCAACAAACTTTTTGCCGCAAACCCTACTTATGAGAATATTTCAATAGCGTAACCGATTGCTGTGCTAATAGGGCAGTACCATAGGCCGCTTGCTCCTGTTGAGATAAAAGCACGGGAACCCCTAAATGACGCTGACGAATTATTCTCCAAGTCGAATTTTTTGCCCCACCACCCGCACTATAAACTCGCTCTAATTTATTGGCTCCCAATTCCTGTAAACGCTGATAACCTAAAGCTTCAATGCGGGCAATACTTTCCAGTAAACCATGCAAAAATTCTCGAGGATTATCGGGCCGGGGAGTCAGTTTCACGGGTAAAAAAGGATCATTAATTGGAAAGCGCTCGCCCGCTTTTAGTAGAGGATAATAATCTAAATTACTTTCTTTTTGTCCATCTATTGCTAAACTATAATTTCTCAATTCTTGATCAGAAAAAAACTTCTTTAACACTGCTCCTCCCGTATTGGATGCCCCACCAGTTAACCACAAATTTCCTAAACGATGACTATAGATGCCATAGTTACTATCATCAACTTTCTGGCTACTTAATAATTTTAAGACTAAAGTTGAACCTAAAGATGTCACCCCATCCCCTAAAGAATTAGCACCACTGGCTAAAAATGCCGCTATGCTGTCGGTGGTTCCCGTATAAATTAAACAATCTTTCGGGATAGCAAAACGAGTCACTAAATCCGGTTTAATAGTATCGATCGCTGTACCCGGGGCAAAAATTTGCGGTAATAAATTAAACATCGGTAAATTCTCTAACCAATCGGGATAACAGAGATTTTCGAGATCATAACCTAACTTTAAGGCATTGTGATAGTCACTAATTCCCAGTTTACCGTGCAGGAGAAATGCTAACCAATCCGCTTGCGAGAGAAAATAACGCGCTTGCGAAAAAATTTCTTGTTCACTCCACCAAAGTAATTTAGCTAAACTGGAGGTAGCACTAATCACGGGATGGTGAGGGAGTGCTATAGCTTTAATTGCTTCTAAAAAGGCAATTCCTCGCCCGTCATTGTATAATATTGCCTCAGAAAGAGGATTACCCCAATTATCACATAATAACACCGTCGAGGAAGTACCATTAATTGCGATCGATTTAAGTTCTGAACGCACCGAATCCCCTAGATTATCCAATAAATAAAATAGGGCCTTTTGCCAATCCTGAAAATTGGCATTAGTGAAAGGATAATGAACCTCAGCGACGATATTTTTGCTAGAATCAATAGCAATCGCTCGCGCTCCCGATGTGCCAAAATCAATACCTAAAGATAAACCCATCGATGTCTTCACAACCCCCTCATTCTGGCTACCATTGGGATGGTATCACTCCCCGATTCTTTGAAGGTTGGTACTTCCGAGTCATGATTCCGCAATTAGCCGACGGATTCGCCTTTATGTATTCTATTCAAGACCCAAGCGGCGGTCAAGTCAATAGCGGCGGAGCGGTACAAATTTTAGCCATAGAATCTAATTATCTTTGTCGCACTTTTCCCGATACGGATAAATTTTGGGCAAGTCGTCAGGAATTAGCCATTATCCATTGGGGAAAAACTAACTTAAAAATCCGTCCCTGTCTCCTTTCCCCGTCAGCTTTTTTTGAGTCTGTTCAAGAGGGTTATCAAGCAACGGCAAACCAGCAGCAAGGACGAATTTATGATCCCGTCACTGGAGAAATCTGTCAATGGGATTATTGCGTTGAAACTAGGTACAGTTGGGGAGATAACAAGCGTTTACCCCAAGCAACAGCAGGAATATTATCTTATTTACCGATTTTTGACCCAGGTTGGCAGATTTTAACTGCTCATGGTTTAGCAACGGGAATGATTACCTATGGGGGAAAAAATTACCAATTTGAGAATGTACCTTTTTATAGCGAGAAAAATTGGGGTTATTCTTTCCCCGAAAAGTGGTTTTGGATTAATTGTAATGCTTTCCCTGAAAATCCCGATTTAACCTTAACCGCAGTGGGTTCTACCCGGAAAGTTCTCAACTGGACGGAATCGGTGGGAATTATCGGTATTCACTGCCAAAATCGCTTTTATAAGTTTGATATCTGGGATTCTCAACTAAGTTGGACAGTGCAACCCTGGGGATACTGGGAAATGAGGGCAACCAACGAGAATTATACCATTGTCTTAATCGGTATCAGTGATCATCCTCCCGATCGCGTGCGTGTACCCACAGAAAAAGGTCTCTGTTTTGCTTGTCAAGATACCCTCAAAGGTAAATTATCGATAAAATTGGCTGATAGTCGCGGTAAAAACATTATAAATAGCTCTAGTTGTCTAGCTGGTCTCGAAATTGGCGGTATTTGGCCATCAGCTTGGATTAAACACTTGTGACCTAACATCTTAAGAGTCACTGATAATTGCTGATTGTCGGTATTGCCGCATAAGTGCGTAAAAGCTGATAGGACAACGAACGGAAAAAATATAGATTGTCAAGGTGCGACAAATCGCTATAATCGTTCCAGCAGAGGCGATAATAATCCCTCGACATCCATTTGTTAATGATCGCTAATGATTAGACAAACTCGGTTTTCAGCAAGCGGTTTCGAGGCAGCGAACCCGTGAGTTTCCCGGTTGATCGTTGATCGAGCCTCCACGGGACTTTTTTTGGAGTTGATCGAACCATGTTGCAAGGATGGATTCAAATCGCGCTCACGATCCTGATAATCGTGGCGATCACCCCCTTTTTCGGGCGGTATATGGCTAGGGTGTTCATGGAACGGAGAACCCTACTCGACCCACTGTGCGATCGAGTCGAGAGTCTTCTTTACACCTTCGTCGGAGTGAAAGGGAAAGAGAATATGACCGGCTGGCAGTACGCCCGCGCCGTTCTCTACAGTAACGCGGTAATAGCAATTCTGGTTTTTTCCCTGATTGCGGGCCAAGGAGTCCTTCCCCTCAACCCGACGGGGATCCCCGCCCCTTCTTGGGACACCACCCTACATACGACGATTTCCTTTATCACCAACAGCGACCAACAGCATTATTCCGGAGAAACCACCCTCAGCTACGGGAGTCAGCTCTGGGGTCTCGGCTACCAGATGTTCACCTCGGCCGGAACCGGTCTAGCGGTGGGGATCGCCTTTATTCGGGGATTGACGGGGCGACCGTTGGGCAATTTCTACGTGGATCTGATCCGAGCGATCACCCGTATCCTCTTACCGATCTCGATCGTGGGGGCAATTGCCCTGATCATCGCCGGAGTCCCGGAAACCCTCGCAGGCCCGGCGATCTTGCCGACGCTAGAAAACCCCAACCTGAGTCAGGCGATCGCCCGCGGTCCGGTGGCCCACTTCGAGATTATTAAGGAATTGGGAGAAAACGGCGGTGGCTTTTTTGCCAGCAACTCGGCCCACCCCTTTGAAAACCCGAACGGATTCGTCAATCTGGTGCAGTTGGTAGCGATTCTCTCGATTCCCACCTCCCTGATCTATACCTACGGGGTTTTCGCCGATAATCTCAAGCAAGCTCGGTTAATCTATCTAATTCCCCTCGGTATCTTCATCGGCTTTACGATCATCACAGCGATCGGGGAATATAACGGCAACCAGGCGGTTAACTCCCTGCTAGGGGTGGAGCGAGCGGTTAACTTCGAGGGCAAAGAAGTACGCTTCGGTTGGGCGCAATCGGCCCTGTACGCGGTAACTACCACGGCCACCATGTGCGGTGCGGTGATCGCCATGCACGATTCCTTGATGCCGAACGGCGGCTTCGCCACCCTCTCGAATCTGTTCCTGCAAATCGTTTTCGGCGGCCAGGGAACCGGCACCGCCTACCTGTTTGCCTATCTGATCCTGGCGGTATTCGTCACCGGGCTAATGGTGGGGCGAACCCCCGAATTCCTCGGGCGCAAAATCGAGAAACGGGAAGTGGTGTTAGCGAGTTTTTTAATTCTGCTGGTTCACCCGATCGCCATCCTCATCCCTGGAGCGATCGCCCTTGCCTTTCCCGACTTTCAGGGCATCAGTAACCCCGGCTTTCACGGATTATCTCAAGTTATCTACGAGTACGCTTCCGCCGCTGCCAATAACGGGTCGGGATTCGAGGGACTAGGGGATTCCCAACCCGCGCCGCTTGCGATCGCGGCTGGGGCGAAACCGACGATTACCGCTCTCTGGTGGAATCTGAGCGCCTGCTTCAGTTTACTCGCCGGACGGTATATCCCGATCGCCGCCCTGCTCTTGTTAGCCGATGGGATGTCCCGCAAACAACCGGTTCCCGCCACCACCGGAACCCTCCGCACCGATACCGGACTCTTTACCAGCGTGACGGCGGGGGTGATTTTAATTCTCGGTGCGCTCACTTTCTTGCCGATATTAGCCCTCGGGCCGATCGCGGAAGCCTTTCAAATCACCCGGATGATCGGCTAGGAGTTTAGATAATTTATGAGAACGAACAAAGGAAATTCTAAATCCTCCCGCCCGTTGCGAGTGCCGAGAGGTCGCCGGGACGATCGCCGCCACACCCCCAAGGTAAACCGGACAGGTCTCTATCAACGCGCGATCCGGCAGTCCTTCCTCAAACTGGACCCGCGCATCGCCGTGCGTAACCCGGTCCTGTTCGTGGTCTGGTTAGGAACGATCGTCACGGCCCTGGTCACGATCGACCCGCATCTATTCGGCACGATCGCCGGGGATAGGGGACAACAACGGCTACTTAACGGCATCATCACCCTCATCCTCTTCTTCACGGTGCTGTTCGCCAACTTCGCCGAGGCGATCGCCGAGGGGCGAGGAAAAGCCCAGGCCGATGCCCTGCGCTCCACCCGCAGCGACACGATGGCCCGGAAAATCCTTGCCGACGGCTCGATCGAGTCGGTCAGTTCCACGGCCTTGGGTCGGGGCGATCGGGTAAAACTGGTGGCCGGGGACGTGATTCCCGCCGACGGGGAAGTGATCGAGGGAATCGGTTCGGTGGATGAATCGGCGATCACCGGAGAATCGGCCCCCGTCCTCAAACAACCCGGCACCGACATCGCCAGTTCTGTCACCGGTGGTACGCGGCTTCTCTCGGACGAGTTGACAGTGCGGATCACTCAAGATCCCGGCCGGGGTTTTATCGATCGCATGATCTCCCTCGTGGAAGGGGCCGAGCGCACGAAAACCCCCAACGAGATCGCGCTGACGGTACTTCTGGCCGTGTTAACCCAAGTCTTTTTAATTGTCGTCGCCACGATTCCCTCGATCGGGAACTATATCGCCGGTTTCCTGGAAACGAGCCTCGGGCCGGCGGTCGCGGATACCTTTCGGGCCGGTTCCAGTATCGCCATCTTGATCTCGCTCCTCGTCGCTCTCATTCCCACGACGATCGGCGGTTTATTGAGCGCGATCGGCATCGCTGGGATGGATCGTGTGGCTCAGTTTAACGTCATTGCCACCTCTGGACGCGCGGTGGAAGCCTGCGGCGACGTGAATACCCTCCTTCTCGACAAAACGGGAACGATCACCCTCGGAAACCGGCTGGCTGACGAATTTATCCCCGTGAACGGTCATAACCTCGAGGAATTAGCCCGCATCTGTCTAGCGGCCAGCCTTTTCGACGAAACCCCGGAAGGACGCTCGATCGTTGCCTTAGCCCGGAATTTGGGCGCGAACCTCGATATCGATGGCCAACCCGGCGAGGGAATCGAATTCTCCGCTCGTACCCGCATGAGCGGCACCGATAGGGACGGCGAGGAATACCGTAAGGGAGCCGTAGACGCGATTAAAGGTTTCGTCCGTTCCCGCGGTGGTTCCGTTCCCGAAACCCTCGATGAGGCACAGGAAAGGGTTTCCCGTTTGGGGGGAACTCCCCTCGCCGTCTGTCGGGGTAACGATATCTACGGGGTGATCTATCTCAAGGACATCGTGAAACCGGGATTAAAAGAGCGTTTCGACCAATTACGGCGCATGGGTGTGAGAACGATCATGCTCACCGGCGACAACCAGATCACGGCGGCGGTGATCGCGGCGGAGGCGGGGGTGGATGATTTTATCGCCGAGGCCACCCCAGAAGATAAGATCGAGGTGATCCGTCGCGAGCAAGCCAAGGGCAAGTTAGTTGCCATGACGGGAGACGGAACCAACGACGCACCCGCACTGGCCCAGGCTAATGTCGGTGTGGCGATGAACTCCGGAACCCAAGCGGCGAAGGAGGCTGCCAATATGGTGGATCTCGATTCCGACCCGACCAAGCTGATCGATTTAGTGACCATCGGCAAACAGTTACTCATTACCCGCGGCGCCCTGACCACGTTTTCGGTAGCCAACGATATCGCCAAGTATTTCGCCATTATCCCGACGATTTTCGCCGCCGCCGGGATCGGTGCTTTAAATATCATGGGTTTGAAAAGCGCTCAATCGGCGATCGTCTCGGCCCTGATCTACAATGCCCTGATTATCCCCGTTTTGATTCCCCTAGCACTTAAAGGCGTTCAATTTCGCCCGCTCACTGCTGACCAACTATTGCGGCGCAATATCCTCATCTACGGCGTGGGAGGCATGATTGCGCCGTTTATTGCTATTAAGATTATTGATGAGATAATTTCAGCGATCGGGTTGAGGTAATGGCAAAATCGGCAATATTTAAGCCTAGTTTATTCGGATTGAAGCACTCGAATCGGGATTTTAACCAAAAAGAAACATGGGGTAAAAATCAATTTAACTCCTCATTTCCAGCTTCTTTGTGCGCTTACTTGGATTGGAAAGGACTGAAAAATGTATATCTGAAACTTGACGAAAATTTAAAAATTCAACCTGCGGAGTTAAGTACACAAGAGTTATACGGTCTAGCTCCCGATTCCGATCATTTATTTTATGCTTTCGAGAGTCAATTTAGAGGAGGGAGCAAAATGATCACAATCGATTTATTTGCTGGTTGTGGTGGTTTATCTTTAGGTTTCCAGAAAGCGGGGTTTACTATTGTGGCCGCATTTGATAATTGGATACCTGCTATAGATGTCTATAGAAATAACTTTAGTCATCCGATATTTAATGTCGATTTATCTAGAGAATCTAGCCAAGAAATATTTGCTCAATATAATCCTGAGATTATTGTCGGCAGCCCTCCTTGTCAAGACTTTTCCAGTGCGGGTAAGAGAGACGAGGGTTTAGGACGAGCGAATCTAACGCTCACATTCGCTGAAATTGTCACTAGAGTAAGTCCCCAATGGTTTGTTATGGAAAATGTGGATAGAATTGAGAAAAGTAAAATACTCACTCAAGCAAAACAAATTTTTAAAAGCCATGGTTATGGTTTAACTGAAAAAGTTATCAATTCTTGTTACTGCGGAGTTCCTCAAACTAGAAAAAGATATTTTCTGATCGGTAAAATGAAGGAAGAAGATGATTTTTTAATCGATGAGATCAATGAAAATCTATCAAGTCAACCTCTGACTGTATTTGACTATATGGGCAAAGAATTAGATATAGAATACTATTATAGACATCCTAGAAGCTATCAAAGAAGGGCGATATTCAGTATTTATGAACCTAGCCCTACTATTCGAGGAGTAAATCGACCAGTTCCCAAAACCTATCGACAACATCCCGGTGATGCTTGTCATCTCAAGGAAAAATTAAGACCGCTAACAACGAGGGAGCGAAGCTATATTCAAACTTTTCCTAAAGACTTTATTTTTACAGGAACAAAATCTAATCTAGAACAAATGATTGGCAATGCGGTTCCTGTTAATTTGGCTAGATATGTAGGCCAATGTATTCTTAACTATGAATTGAAAAAGGGGAACAAGACAACCTATCGACAACTACAGCTATTTTCTTGATTTACTGGCAAAAACAAATCTCCAAAAAAATCTAATTCTTATGAAAGCAGCCCCTAGAAAATACCGATTTTTCTGGTATATTTTCTTAAATTTCTGTCTGACAATTCTTTTCTCCTCCATCGTTCAAGCTTCTACGGGAAGCACTATCGATAGGGGGCAAGCCTTCGCATTAACCCTTTTAGGATTAGTCGCCTTTGCTTTATTTATCTATCTGTTCTTGGTCATCGAAAATTTTGGGTCTGAAACCCCGTCGTTCTACGACGGCTTTACTGTTAAATATTAGCACATTTACGAAATATATGCTAAAATGTGAGGTATGGAAAAAGCCTACTCGTTCCGATTTTACCCCACACCCGAACAAG
>NZ_JADBTF010000085.1:0-15589 GCF_020246295.1 Microcystis sp. M090S1
GTGTGGGGTAAAATCGAAACGAATAGGCTTTTTCCATACCTCACATTTTAGCATATATTTCGTAAACGATGCTCATATTTAACAGTAAAGCCGTCGTAGAACCACGGGGTTTCAGACCCAAAATTTTCGATGACGATTTTCTCTTGGCTACCGTCCTTTAAGAAAACTGTAATACGCTTTTCGTTCACGCTCATCACCGTCCGGCCCCGGCGGCGAGGATGTCAATTGGGTCGATTTCTCCACCAGAAAACCTTTTAGTCTTGAGATAATATTGGGTAGGGGTCTGATGGTCTCCGTATCCAATCGGTAGGTCGATGGTCAGGTGGGGACGTGAAGACCTTGTTTTGAGTCAGAGGATAGAGAAGAGTGAAGAAATTGAGTATCTTGAGTGAAGAAATGAGTCGGTTTGATGGGGTAAGTCGATGAGACAATGGGATTGGAACCTAGTTTTTATCCACGGTACTGGGGTACGAGAACCTGCCTATAGCAAAACTTTTAGTATCATTATCCGAAAATTGAAAGAACGCAATGAAAATTTGTGTTTTCATAAGTGTTACTGGGGTGGTTCCCTCGGCACAACGTTAAATGCTGGGGGACTATCTATTCCAGTGTCGGATCAAAAAAAAGCCTCAGAAACCGATTTAACTGATGAAGACTACGTTCTGGGTTTATGGGAGTTACTATATCAAGACCCACTCATAGAACTGCAAATCCTAACCATAAGTTCCGAGGACAAAGGGTCCGTTTTTGGAGAAAAGCTAGGCGAGGATTTGGATAATCGGGTTCGAGCCTTAAATCCATCATCTAATCTGCAAGAAATGCTCGATCAGGCTGGAATTGGCCAGTTTTTTTCTCAATCCCAATCCATTATCGTCAACGAAAGCGATTATCAAAAAGCGATCGAATCCGCCACGGAACCATTAGGAGAATACCGCATAGCGATCGCCCGTGCGCTGGTAGCCCAGAGTGCTATTTTGGTGAGAGATAAATACGGGGAATTTGCCTTATCGGTTAATGGGGGATTACGAGATCAAATTGTCGAGCAAATAGCGGCGGAATTAGGGGGTACGGAAAAAGGAGTTTTGTCCGGCATAAAAGAGATGATTTCTGGTACGATCAGGCGTATTATTCAGAATAATCTCCAAAGAAAGCGAAATGGATTCACGGAAGAATATAGTGGCACTTTGGGAGATATTTTGATGTATCAAGCAAGGGGACAAAAGCTTAGAGACTTTGTTCGCACAACCGTTGAACGTCTGGAATATCCCACCGTATTAATCGCCCATAGTTTGGGTGGTATTATTGCCGTCGATTTGCTATTAGAACAACAATTACCACAAGTGGCTTTGTTGGTGACGATCGGTTCTCAATCTCCTATTCTTTATGAACTGAATGCTTTGGTGGGGATGGAATATAATCCCAATGCCAAGTTACCGGATACTTTCCCCGATTGGTTAAATATTTATGATCGCAACGATTTCCTCAGTTATGTGGGTGAGAAAATATTCCCTGGAAAGATAGAAGATGTGGAAATCGACAGTAAACAACCGTTCCCCGAGTCTCACGGTGCATATTGGAATAATGACAAGGTTTGGGATGCCGTTTGGCAGAAGATGGAGAAGATAGTTAATGGCTGAACCATCGACAACGCAAGCTATTCTAGTTGGCATTGAAAGGTATGCCGATTCTAATGCTATCCCGGATTTGAACGGTCCGGTCAATGATGTTCATCGGTTCTGTCAATGGTTACGATATCGCAATGTGCCTCCTGAAAATATTTCGGTTTTCGCATCTCCACTCGATCGCAATACTGGAATCGTTGACGAGATTACCAGTCTGATCAACAGTAAACCCTTAGAAGCGACCAAAGATATAATCAATAAAGCTCTGCGCGAGGAAGTGAGAAAAAAAACGGCGAGCTTGTTTTTCTTGTTTTGGTCGGGACACGGTTGGATCGTCCCTCAAGGCGATCGTCGATTGATTTATGCCGATGCGACAATGGAGGACTTGAAGAACCTGAATTTAACTGCCCAGCTTAATGCTATGCAGACCGATTTATATAAAAATTTACCTCAGCAGTTACTAATCTTCGATGCTTGCGCTAATTCCCAATTATTAAAGATAACTCCACCTGACGATCTTCCCCCTATCGGTAAACATTTGCCAAGTCAACAACAAATGGTCATGCTGGCGGCTAATCCGGGAGAATATGCGATTAATAAAGGCGACGAACAAACGGGTATATTTTCACGAGAACTATTAAATGAATTGAACTCATTAAAAGATACAGAGATTTGGCCTCCAGATCTGGAGTCAGTTATGCAGTCCGTGCAGAAAAAGTTCATCAAACTGCGAGAAGATAAACACACCAGGCAAACTCCTTCATATCTTTTATATCAGGACTGGTCGGGTAATAGAAAAGAACGATTTAGCGAAATTGAGCCAGCCACTAAAACAGGGAAACGGGATAGTTTTCCGCTACCTCGCAATTTAACTATCCAAGAATTAGGCCTATTGCGCGATCTTTTTTTACAATGCCAGTCAATGCAAGATCCCCAAAGTCGAAAAGATATTATTTTGAATCTCAGGAAGGAAATAGCCAATAACATCATCATGGAAGGTAATGCAAACAGTGTAGTATTAAGTGCAATTAAAACTTCTCGTGGTTATTCAGGAGGATTGGCGGAGCTATTAGACGTTATTGATATGCTCTACGAAAATAATTCTGTTGCCATGCAAAATTTAAGAAAAGCCACGATACAAATGTTGCCGGAGGAGTTTCCTTTAGAATGTTGTTGAGTGTTCCCACTAAACCAAGTGATCAAGGATTCAATCGGCTGATTGATGCCTTGGAGAATTGCCCTTCTATTCAAGATCCCCAAAAGAGAAAAGATATAATTGGTTTTTTGAGTGTTAAAGGTGTGGAAGAACGAAGCGATATGCGCTCTTCATTATTGGGTATTTTAAAAGCATTAAGCGGATTTATAGATAAATTTTGTGATTTAATAGATGGGATTAATTTTTACGAAAAAGATAGTGTTTATTACGATAGTTTAATTGCAGTTATTAGTGATATTGCTAAACAACAACAAAAAGAAATGAGTCAATCTCCTAAGACAATTACTCTTTTTGATAATGAAAATAGTGAATCACAAAAAAATAATTGCGACGAATTATTTGACTATTTATGGTCGAGAATATGCCCGATTCTCGATGAAATCGATTGGAAAGATATTTGGCAAGCCTGTTCTAAGATTGAAGAAATAAATAAAAATGAAGATGACAAAGTTTATATCAAGAGTTTGTGTTTTACCAAGAATTATGAATTATTAAAACAAGTATTTCTTGACCAGTATAAATCCACAGCATTGATAAGAAAATTAGCTCAATCATTAGGTGATAACGAACGTATAAAATCATGGTTAGATGAGGCTAATTGCGATTTGAAAAAAACTGAAATCTTACTTAGCACTAAGGTTAATAAAAATAGCTCTTGCTTGCCACCGATATTATTAATTATGATTGAGAGACTTGCCAATGGAGAAAATCAAGATAAATGGAACGTAAGGGGACAGTTTAAATTTCGGGATGAACTATCTGAAATTTCATTATCTAGAGATAAAAAAGGCTTTGATTGTCCTAAATTTGAAGATATTCCGAGAGCTATAAAAGCATACATCGATTATCTTGAGAGTGAGCCTCAATTTCGAGATAAAGCAATTGATGAATTAAGAATAGAAGTATTTATTCCAATTTTTGATTTACATTCTAATTTAGATAATTGGGTAATAATTTATGAAGAAGAAACACCTAGATCATTGGTAGTAAACTACCGACTATTTTTACGAAGTAGAGAACGCATACGGAAAAATAGTCGCATCGGATCACTCAAAAAAGGATGGGAAAGAATCGATACTTTTTTGAGAGATGATTGTCGGGAAATATCTAAGAATATTCTAGCTAATGAAATAAAAAATACTCAAAAATCTAATATAATTGAGATTGGAAATAATCAAATCTCTAATTGGAAAGAACTAGAGATTTTTATGAAAAATTGCTCGAATCTGTGGGGGATTATATTAAAAGGTTCTCTCTTTGTCGATAAATTTGAGCGTATGAGGTTCTTTGAGTCTATTTTTGATAGTGGTATTCCCATCGCCGTTTGGAATTGGGATATTATTCCCTCAGAAGTACAATTTGAACAGGAATTTACACAATGTCTGAGTTGCGATAATTTATCCGATCGATGTCGTGGGTTACTGGAAAAAACTTGGGAACTAAGAACTGTTTCATGGGGAACCAGAACTGAAACAGAGCGTAAACAGTATCCTGGTTATTATCTCGGTATGTTGTTAGAAGACCCAGAAATCTTGCCAGAAGAAAATCCCTTACAAACAATAGGAGCTAAGTAATAAAATGGTAGAAGAAACTAAATCAGTTCACTGGCAACCGTTTAATGGTCGGGGAGAACAGCTATCTGAAACTCTTAATCTTCCCTCTCCACCTCCTTGGAGAAATTTCGACAGACCTATTCTCGATCGAGATAGCGATCGCTGGTCAGAATTATTGAAACTTGTCGAGAAAGAAAAAAAAGATCGCGAGCGCGGTGAAAAATTCCGTTTGTCAGAAATCGCTGACAATGAAACCAATTCTCAAAATGCTCAACTTCAGGAAGCTATCGATTTGGTGATCGCCGGAGTAAATGCGGCTTTATGCTTGCGTCGTCCTCTGTTAGTGACTGGTCGTCCCGGTTCGGGGAAAACTTCCCTAGCCTATGCTTTAGCATACCAACTGAAATTGGGTCCGGTTTTAAAATGGTCGATTACGGCTCGAACAACTCTTCAGGACGGTTTGTATCGTTATGATGCGATCGCCCGCTTACAAGAATCAGAACCCGATGGAAAACAAGATATTGGCTCTTATATCACTTTAGGAGCTTTGGGTACGGCATTTCTTCCTTCAGCTTTGCCCAGAGTGTTGCTAATAGACGAGATAGACAAAAGTGACATCAATTTACCCAATGACCTCCTCAATCTGTTTGAAGAAGGCGAATATGAAATCCCCGAAATAAAACGCTGGACAGAGAGAAACCCCGATAAAACAGTTTCAGTTTTTACTTGGGATAAAAATCTTCATCCCGTCGAGCTAAAGAGCGGAATAGTGGGATGTAATGCTTTTCCTATCGTCGTTATGACCAGTAACGGGGAAAGAGATTTTCCTCCAGCCTTCAAAAGACGTTGTATTAGAATCAATATGCCCAATCCGGGCATTAATAATCTTAAATCCATAGTCAAATCTCACATGGGTGATGAATATTTTAATAAGTCTAGCGATCGCATTGGTCAATTAATTACAGATTTTCTGGATAGAAAAGATTTGGCAACGGATCAACTCCTCAACGTTGTATATATGTTAACTGGTGGTCCAGAATCCACTCTCGATCGCAAATCTTTGAAAGAGTTATTGCTTAAGAGTTTGAACGATACGGAGGGATTATAATGAGCGATGCTTCCGCATCAGTGAAACCGGATCGATTCAAAAGGTTACTTAAGACTCTCAATCAGTCAGAGCTAGAAATGACCGGTTACGAGTTGGCCGATTTGTGTTGGCTATTGCTCCATTGGCCTCAAATTGTAGAAACTACTGAAAGCAAAAGTGAAGAAGAAATTGAAGATGGTTCTTCTAATGGTAATAGTTCTTCATCCTCATCTGAATCCAAACAAAAGGTTCTAGGGAAAGAAGAAGAGAAAAAAACGGAACCTGTGGGACACTTATTCCCGCGACAACAAAGCAAAGATTCATTCGTTGGTGGCGGTGGCTCTTTAACTTTTCCAGTCGATAATCCGTCGGATTTGGGCAGTTCTCTATCTTTGGCAAGAGCTTTAAAAACATTATTGCGGCGCGTACCTACACAGGATCGTCCAAGTATTTTGGATGAAGTACGAACAGTGGAAAGTTTTGCCGCAACTGACCAAAAAATCTTGAACCCTGTTTTTAAACCAACTTTAGAACCTTGGTTAGAACTAGCATTGGTATTTGATCGCAGTCCGTCGATGGATATTTGGCATCAAACCTTAACGGATATTAAAACTGTACTACAACATTACGGTATCTTTCGTGATGTACAGGTCTGGCAATTAGCTTTCAAGGAAAATAATCTATTTCTTTATAAAGGATTAAGCAAGACTAATTCTAGAGTTTATCATCCTAAAGAATTACTCAATCCGAATGGCCGTCGTCTCATTGTAGTAGTTAGTGATTGTGTGGCATCCTATTGGCGAGATGGTAGGATGTTTCCGCTTTTAAAATTGTGGAGCCAATCGAGTCCATTAGCTATATTGCAAATGCTTCCAGAATGGCTTTGGCTGAAAACTGGCTTGGGATTGGGAGCGAAAGTAACTTTGTTTAGTGATGAACCAGGCCTAACTAATAGTCGATTAAAATTTAGAGATGTGCTGATTTGGGAAAACGTCTTTCGTGAACAGAATCGCTTACAGATTCCTGTTTTTACTTTAGAACCTTTCAGTGTCGAACGATGGAGTAGTGTAGTCGTGGGGCGCAGTGACACTAAAGTGGCAGGATTTATACTGACTCCCGATACCAAAGAAGAATTAGAACCCGAGGCCGAGCTAAATTTAACTCCAGAAGAAATAGTTAGACGATTTCGCAATAATGCCTCACTTTTAGCTCAAGAATTAGCTGAATTGTTAGCGGCAACACCGACAATTTTTCTGCCCGTAGTTCGATTGATCCGCAAGGAAATGTTACCAGAAGCAGGTCAAGTCCAAATCGCAGAAGTATTTTTAGGCGGTATTCTTCGCGTTCGTTCGTTAGGGATTAAGGAATCTGACCCAGATGCGGTACTCTACGATTTTATCAATCCAGAAGTAAGAGACATTTTACAACTTAGTTCTACTCGCTCTACTACAGTAGATGTATTTGATCGCGTCTCCAAATATATCGCCAAACAACTGAACCTAGAATTGCGGGACTTCCTCGCTGAATTGAAAAAACCCTCAACAGAAATAGGTGGAGATATACAGGGCATTATTCGTCCTTTTGCCGAAGTGTCGGCCAGAATCTTAAGAAATTTGGGCGGAAATTATCTGGTTATTGCAGAGCAACTGGAGCAAACGGCAGCCCGTACCCCTGGTTCTCAAACGTCACAAAATACGCAATCAAAGAAAGTTCCAGTTTCAGTTAATCCAGTTTCAGTTAAAACGTTGCAAAAGTTAGAATTGTTACCATTTAACTTTGAGGTGGTGCGAGTAAATGCTAAGGGTGAGCAAATCGAAAAAGAGTCAAGAGAAGCCCAATATTTCAGCGAAGATTTGGGCAACGGCATCACCTTAGAGATGGTTGCCATCCCGGGGGGAACTTTCCTGATGGGTTCAGCGCAAGACGAGAAAGATAGTTTTGGTAATGAACGTCCTCAACATGAGGTTAACGTCCCCCCCTTTTTTATAGGTAAATATCCTATCACCCAGACCCAGTGGAGAGCAGTTGCCTCTCGCACGGATTTAAAAGTAGAAAAAGACCTTGATCCTGATCCCTCCCACTTTAAAGATCCCCCCAAACCCCCCTTAAAAAGGGGGGCTTCCGACTTTAAAGATCCCCCCAAACCCCCCTTAAAAAGGGGGGCTTCCGATTCCCCCCCTTTTGAAGAGGGGGCTAGGGGGGGATCGCCCACGCGCTGGGATAGACCCGTGGAACAAGTCAACTGGTACGATGCCGTCGAATTCTGTGCGAGATTATCGAAACTGACCGGAAGGGAATACCGACTACCGAGTGAAGCGGAATGGGAATACGCTTGTCGTGCTGGAACCATCACCCCATTTTACTTTGGGGAAACCATTACCGGGGAATTGGCTAACTATGATGCCAGTAATACCTATGCCGAGGAAGCGAAGGGAGAACATCGAGGAGAAACGACTCCCGTGGGACAATTTCCCCCCAATGCCTTCGGGCTATACGATATGCACGGCAATGTCTGGGAGTGGTGCGCCGATACTTGGCACGATAACTATGACGGTGCGCCGAGAGATGGCAGTGCCTGGCTAGAAAATGGGAATGATAATCGTTCTCCTCTGCGGGGCGGTTCCTGGGGCTTCAATCCTACTTTCTGCCGTTCCGCGTTTCGCATCATCAACGACCTCATCCGCCGCGACTACCGCTACGACGATCTCGGTTTTCGGGTAGTCTGCGTATTCGGGAGAACTCTCTAACCCTTTTTCCTTTTTCCCCTTTTACCCTTATTCCCTATTTTTTCTTTTTTCTTTTCTTTCCCGCCCTTAGGCGGGTCGATTTTTTTGAGAAAATGGCGTTAATGTTAAATTTTATGAAGGCGATGAAAGGGTTATCGGTTATCATACTAAATCCGTTGAGTATGGGCTACATATCAGGAGAGGCACTCATGCAAAAGGGGGAATAAATAATCAGTTTTTAATAACCAGATTTAGTATAAAGAGGATAGGAAAGTGGGGATTGAGAAGTGGCAAGTGGCAAGTGGGTTTTTAAAGTTCGATCGGGAGTCAATCATACCATTAAAAACGGATTTAGTAAGTAGCTAGACACAATTAAATGCACATATTTAACTACCTCTTGCCTCTTGCCTATCCTAACCAAGAAGTTAATTTTGCCCTATTACTTATCAGTTCCCATCTGTTGCCCCTAAGCTTTCTGTTCCTGTTTAGATTTATGTAGGGGATCCATATAAATCTCTAAGCGCTTAAATACCACAGAGGAAAGGGTAGTTAAAACCAAATAAACTACAGCAACAGCGATATAAATCTCGAAAGCTTTATAGGTAGTGGCTACCATTAATTGACCTTGCCGGAATAACTCTTCAAAACCGATTACTGCCGCTAAACTGGTATCTTTAATTAGGGTGATAAATTCATTCCCCAAGGGTGGCAACATCCGGCGAAAAGCTTGGGGAAAAATCACCTCGTGCATGGTTTGCACTGGGGACATTCCTAGACTAGAACAAGCTTCCCATTGACCATTATCGATCGATTGAATACCGCCGCGCATAATTTCAGCTAAATAGGCCGCCACATTTAAACTTAGGGCAAATAGGGCCGCCGGTAAACGATCTAAGTCGATATTTAAGCCAATTTCTCGGAACAACCCTGGCAAACCAAAATAGATCAAGAATAATTGCACCAGCATCGGTGTTCCCCGAAAGAAATCCACATAGATGCGGCAAATTATTTTTAACCATTTGTAGGGAGAAATCAGGGCAATGGCCACTAAAGTTCCACCGATTAACCCGAACAGAAAAGACAGAACTGTTAACAGAATTGTCCAGGGAACCCCTTTAAAAATCAGGTTATAGAATAATTCTCCCCAGTTAAAACTTGATTCCTGTAAATTCTTTAAAGCTGGGGCAACTAAAGGTAATTCTGGCGGTTTTTCTCCAAACCATTGCCGAAAAATAGCATCGTACCGACCACTTTCTATGACTCGACCGAGAGCATCATTAATTAATTGGAGATAGGGGGAATTTTTGGGTAAAGCAATGCCATAGAATTCCTCCGTTAATAATTCTCCGACAACTTTTACTCCCCGTAAACCCGCTTGTTTAATTGCATACAAAGTCACGGGTTTATCGTTAACTACCGCCTCAACTCGACCATTAATTAATTCCTGCAAAGCTAAAGCCGCCGAGTCAAATTGACTAACTGTTGCCCCCGGTATTTTTGTCGCTTCTAAGGCTCCCGTTGTGCCAATTTGGACGGCAATTCTTTTGCCTTTTAAGTCTTCAAAATTTTTAATCGTCTTATTATCTTCCCGAACAGCGATCGCTAAACCAGCCCTAAAATAAGGTCGAGAAAAAGAAATCGCTTGGGCGCGTTCGGCGGTGATAGTCATGCCACTAATAGCGGCTTCCACTGTTCTCGCTTGTAGAGCCGGAATAATGCCATCAAAGGGTAAATTTCTAAAGTCAATGTTGAGATCGGCTTCCTTGCCAATCGCCCGCATTAAATCGATATCAAACCCAGTTAATTGTCCCCCTTGTTGGAATTCAAAGGGCGGAAAAGTCGCTTCCGTTGCTACTCGAAAAGGATTAGGAGGGGTCTGAGAAAAAGCCGGAATAACAGTTAATCCGAGCGCCAAGACTAATCCTAACAAGGCAAAGATGACTCTCTGCACCGCCCGCCCTCGCCAAAATTTAATCATTTTTTAATTGTTTCTCCTTGATTTTTTCGCTCAACTAAGTTAGTAATTTCGTCCTACTTCCCACCCAAGACAGATGTAGAGAGACTATTTGAGTATTATGATTATTCCTCTTGATAAAATGTCGTCAAGGATACAATCTGGCAGAAACTAATCTCGATACCTTTATACAGACAGAATGTAAAATTTTTTACGAGAGGATATCATGACCACTACCACCCCTGTGATTGTCAGTGAAGGTTTACGCAAAAGTTACGGCTCTTTAGAGGTACTTAAAGGAGTTACAGGCACTCTTTGTCAAGGGGATGTGGTATCGGTAATCGGTCCCTCTGGCTGCGGCAAAAGTACCTTTTTACGCTGTCTCAATCGTTTGGAAACAATTAACGGCGGCCGCTTGGAGGTGATGGGGATTGACATCTCTTCCCCGAAGTTAAATCAATCGGTCCTCCGCAAGTTACGCAGCCGGGTAAGTATGGTGTTTCAACACTTTAATCTTTTTCCCCATCTCACCGTTTTACAAAACTTGATGTTGGCCCCCAAGCAAGTGTTACACCACTCGGAAAATGAGGCTAAAGATACCGCAATTCATTATCTGGAAAAGGTGGGATTGGCCCCAAAAGCCGATGTTTATCCCGACCAATTATCGGGAGGACAAAAACAACGGGTGGCGATCGCTCGCAGTCTCTGCATGAAACCAGAGGTGATTTTATTTGATGAACCCACTTCGGCCCTGGATCCGGAATTAGTCGGGGAAGTGTTAAACGTTATGCGTCAATTGGCCGATGAGGGGATGACTATGGTAGTCGTCACCCACGAAATGCAGTTCGCGAAGGAGGTCTCTAACAAGGTTTTGTTCTTTAATCAAGGTGTCATCGAAGAAGCAGGTGATCCCGACACCTTCTTTAATAATCCCCACAGCGAGCGCCTACAAGCCTTTTTAAGTCGCATCAATAGTAATTAGGGTTTGCTCAATTCAGGAGTCAGTATTCTCCGAGTCAGGAGTCAGGTTTTAGGTGTTGGGGTTTTGGGGTTTTGGGGTTTTAGTTCAATTTCCCCACTTCCCCACTTCCCCACTTCCTCATCCCACTTTCCCACTTCCTCACTTCCCCATCCCACTTCTCCAACAATTGTAAAGAAATGTTACAATTATGCTGTTATGACAGCTTACCATCTTGACAGGAGGGAAAGACAGTGGTTATAGTAAGGACACATACCCGGGTAAACCAATTTAGTGATATGCAAGACAAGCAAAAAGTCACACTGTACCTTCCCCCTGGAGTCCATCGTCAACTAAAAATAAGAGCCGCGATCGATGAAGAATCGATGTCAGGGCTGGTGGAAAAAGCGATCGCTTTCTACCTAAAATACCCCGACAAGGTAGAAGAAATCGAAGCCGCCGCCTATGGCAAAACCTATCAGGTTCATGTCTGTCCCGAGTGTGATGCCGCCTTAGTGATGAAAGAAGATCGGCTAAGGTCAATCAAACGCCAGCCTGGAATAGTCGGCGACGAGTTCCCGCTCGAAGTTCCCGAACCCGTTGGTGCTCAAGGAACCGCAGAGGGAGAAGCAGCCTTAGTTCCCTGCTAAACTCTCAGTAGCCGCCCAAGGTCTAAACCGTTACCACAAATAGGGTCGATGTTATGAAAGAAGAGCTAGAAATTCTCGTCAAGGCTCAGTATCCCCTGATTTACCTCGTCACCTCCGAGGAGGAAAGGGCGGAAGAAGCCATCAGCAAAATAGCCCAACTAAATACACAACATCGACGGGTGTTTGTCTGGACTGTCACCCACGGCATGATCGAACAGGGTCAACCGCGCCAAACCAATCAACATAATACCGTGTCGCCAGAAGCGGCGATCGAATGGGTAGTGCGTCAACGGGAAGCGGGCATCTACATCTTCAAAGACCTGCATCCGTTCATCACTTCCGCTCCGGTCACTCGCTGGTTGAGAGATGCGATCGCCAGCTTTAAAGGAACCGAAAAAATCATTATTTTAATGTCTCCCCTGCAAGAAGTCCCCATAGAACTAGAGAAAGACGTAGTAGTTCTAGATTTTCCCCTGCCGGACATGGGAGAGTTAGATACAGTTCTCTCGCAACACCTAGGCAAAAATCAAAATCGTCGTACCACCACAGAGGTCCGGGAAAAACTCCTGAAAGCGGCCTTAGGCTTAACCAAAGATGAAGCCGAAAAAGTTTACCGCAAAGCCTATGTAAAAGCGAACAAATTGACGGAAGACGAGGTAGAAATCGTCCTTTCCGAGAAAAAACAACTGATTCGCCGCAACGGAATTTTAGAATACGTTGAAGAAGACGAGACCATCAACGCCGTCGGCGGTCTGGAAGAATTAAAAAGATGGTTAAAACAGCGATCAAATGCCTTTACAGAAAGAGCCAGAGGTTACGGACTCCCCCAACCGAAAGGAATGCTAATTTTAGGAGTACCCGGCTGTGGTAAGTCCTTAATCGCTAAAACCACCTCGCGCCTCTGGGGTTTACCGCTCCTGCGCTTAGATATGGGACGGGTTTACGATGGTTCCATGGTGGGACGGTCTGAGGCTAACCTGCGTAATGCCCTAAAAACTGCCGAATCCATCTCTCCGGCCATTCTTTTCATCGATGAATTAGATAAAGCTTTTGCCGGTGGTACAGGATCCGCCGATTCCGATGGGGGAACCTCTAGCCGCATCTTCGGCTCCTTCCTGACTTGGATGCAGGAAAAAACCTCACCCGTCTTCGTTATGGCCACAGCTAACCGGATTGAACGGCTACCCGGGGAATTTCTCCGCAAGGGGCGCTTCGATGAAATCTTCTTTGTCGATTTGCCCAATTCCGAAGAAAGACAAGATATCTTTAATATTCACCTGACTAAACGACGCTCCGACATTTCTCGCTTCGATTTGGAGCAGTTAGCCAAGGTATCCGATGGGTTTTCCGGTGCGGAAATAGAACAGGCGCTGATTGCCGCCATGTATGAGGCCTTCGCCCAAGATCGCGAATTCACGCAATTGGACATTATTGCGGCGATTAAGGCGACTCTGCCCCTATCTCGCACCATGACCGAACAGGTGACGGCCCTGCGTGATTGGGCCAGACAACGCGCCCGACCTGCTTCGGCCTCCGTCGCTGAGTACCAGCGATTGGAGTTCTAACAGACTTTCGCCCGCTCCCAACGGGATGAAAGGCTAGTTCTCAGGGACTAGCAATGCCTCGAAAAGCCGCTTGGCGGCACTCTTTAACTCTCAATCTGTTGTTGTTGATTCTTATCTACAAAGAGGAAATTCCAATGTCTCATTTTAGCACTCTCCGGACCAAAATCACCGATTCCGAAATCCTCAAAGCTTCTCTCCGCGACCTCGGTATTAGCGTAAAAACCGAAGCTGATGTTCGTGGTTACAACGGTCAACGGGTTCGCTCCGACATCGTTGCTGTTCTCGATGGCGAATATGATCTCGGTTGGTCTCGCAACACCGACGGCAGTTTCGATTTAATCGCTGACCTCTGGGGTGTAGCCAAAAAACACAATCAAACCGAATTGATCAACTCGATCAACCAAAAATACGCTGTGAACAAAACCCTATCCGAAGTGAAACAGCGCGGTCTGCAAAACGCTAACGTTAAGCTAGTCGTTCAAAGCTAAGATTTACAGCGCGTTCCCAAGCCTAGGGGTTGACCAGTTCGGTTAACCCTTTTTTCTGTCTGTGGGGTATGTTAAGAATAGTAAAATTAACTTGACAAAAATGCTCCGACCCGAAGAAAGAACTAAACTCGATCCGACCAAAGACAGCGATTTTTATGCTTTTCCCCGCTTCGTCACCCACGTGGATGAGGGTTTTATCGATCGATTAACCGCTCTCTACCGAGAGATATTATCGCCGAATACGCGCATTTTAGACCTGATGAGCAGCTGGGTGTCCCATTTACCGGAGGAGATGGAATTTGAGCATATCGAAGGTCACGGGATGAATGGGGAGGAGTTAGCCAAAAATCCCCGCTTGCATAGTTATTTTGTCCAAGACCTCAATGCACAGCCAAAATTGCCCCTAGAGGATAGTTCTTTTGATGCGGTGTTAATCACGGTGTCGGTGCAGTATTTGCAGTATCCAGAGGCGATTTTTGCGGAACTGTATCGCATTTTAAAGCCTAATGGTCTGGTGGTGGTCAGTTTTTCCAATCGAATGTTTTACCAAAAAGCGATCGCTGCTTGGCGCGATCATAGCGATTTAGGCCGGGTAGCGTTAGTGAAATCCTATTTTAAATCGGTGGCGGGATTTAGGGAAGTACAGGCGATCGTTCGTCCTGCTACTACCCCCAGTTTCCTGCAAATGTTAGGAATTATGGTTGCCGATCCCTTCTATGCAGTGATAGGAAAAAAAGAATCCTCTCTAGGATTATAGTCATCGTTAACAATCAGAGGGTGTAGGTCTAACGTTGCCCATCACCCGCCGCCAATGACTTGGGATGATTTAGATAACTTTAGCATAAGGTCGGGTGCAGTGATTTGTTAGATCGCTTCTAATTCTTACCTAGAATCTTGTCATACTCGGAGTGCGATCCAACCCAGAACCAAACTATCTTTTCTTCCTCTGAATTCTTAATCCCTAATGCTCGCCATCCAATGCCGACTCTGACTGACCAGATTTTTTCTCTTGGTTTCACCTCTTTGAACTCTAGGCTGGGGTGAAATGGATTTTCTTTCCAAATCTGGTAATTTTTCTTGGCTGTTTCTTGTACCCTTTGCGGCAAACTTAGAAAAAGTTGACGAAACCTCTTGGTTCTGGATGACTTCATTCTTCCCCAAAGCCTTTATCTTCTGTTCTCCCCTCTTGTTCTTCTATCAGAGCTTCCTGTGCCATTGTTATTAAAGCTCCCAATTCCAGATCCTCGTTGGAAAGGCTTTTCTGCCATTTTAATTCACCTTCAATATCTTCCAGCAATTGTTGAGCAAGTTCATCTTGAAGATGCTCTGGCAGTTTCTGGATTTCTGTGAATGCTTTTTGCAATAGAGTAGTCATGTTTTGTTCATGTTTTACGGGTATTGAACTATTTTACTACTTTTTCTACTCTTGCAATCTAACGGTTTAAGTTTGTCTATAGCTTTATTGTCAACGACTTTAGGGAATAAAGGGCTTCAATAAAAGGGCTTCTGAGGGCTGCTCAAGCATTAATAAGCTGTTCGTAATTTAAATTGCTTGTTGAGACGAGGCAAGAGGCAACAGTAAAGGAATTGGAGGAGATTCGGCTAATCTAAGAATAAGCAGTTTAAATAGGGTTTGCTGAATAAATAGACCTCTTGCATAATTTTTTTATGGTATAATATACGGTTTTGCTGTTTTCTCAATTCTTAGATTGAAGTGGAAAAAAGAATAAAATGTGATCTTAGGTCAGGAAATCATCTATAATTTTGCTA
>NZ_JADBTF010000086.1:0-15174 GCF_020246295.1 Microcystis sp. M090S1
TCCTGTAGGGGCGAAGCATTCGGGCAATAACCTATCGATGAAACCGTAGATTTTCTATCCGAATGCTTCGCCCGTACTTTTTGCCGCAAACCCTAACTAGACATATCTCACCACCTCTTGCATGAGTGCCTCTTGCATGAGTGCCTATCCTAACCAGGAAATTAATTTTGTTCTACTACTTAGGGTTGGCTGAAAATTACTGGAAGCCTTACTAGAAAACGGTTTTGAGACTTTTTTAGCCAAAAAAGTGCCAGAAACAAACGTTGAGAAATCGCTCCGAGGGACTCAAAACCCTTGCACTTTCCGGAGACGAACGCAAAGGGTTCCGCTTCCAGGCACGTCAGGTCATTGTGTTATTCTGACTTCCTCTCCTGTCTCGGAGTCTCCTGTCTCCTGACTCCTAACCCCACCAACAAACTTTTTGCCGCAAACCCTACTTAAGAGGATTGGCGCTGATTTTTTCGTAGGCGCGATCGATAATTCCCCGACCGCGCAAAAAGCCGGTATTAGCTCCCGGACAAAGATAGGAGAGGGTTTCTGGGCTAAAACGGTCTAAAATGGCCTCTTGCGATCGCAATTGCCGCAGCCAGTGGAAAGTTTTCGCGGTCTGTAGGGGTCGCGGTTGACCCTTGGTGTCGGGGAGAAGATGACGACCGGTAAATAAAACCCCCCCGTGATGGTGCCAGTAGAGACAGGAGGAGCCGGGAGAATGGCCGGGAGTCCAAAAACCGCTACAAGTGGGAGATAACTGGATTTGCTGCTGAAAAACCGTAATTTGACGGTGAGGAAGCAGATAAGCTTCCTGTTCCTGTAGAATAATCTCACAATTAAGCCAACTTTGCAGAAGATCGCTCTGTTTCCCCTGACCCCCGCGATGGGTAAAAAATAGGTAACGGACCCCTTTTTCTAGGAGAAAATCCCGCTCGCTCTCCTCACAGCTAGGACAATCCACCAGAATATTGCCGGTATTTTCTACAATAAGATAAGAGGTTCCCCCTAGGGTTTCCCGATTAGGCGAGAAAGCGTATAAACCTTCTAGAATTAATCGAGGGGGTTTTGTGGTTTTGCTAACCTCTAAAGGAGACGATTCGGTTTCCGATCGCATGGTTTGCCTATCCAAATCACAATCAATGCGGTTTACAATTTAGCACGATCGATGACCGGGCTGGCTGAAATTGGCCACCTTTTACTAAAGAGAAAAGAGCCGATATGGAAATGTGGTTGTTATTAGGGATTCTGGGCGGTTTCACTTATTTTATCGTCAAGCGTAGCGTGGCCAAAATCACGACAACACCAATTTGGTTAATTTGGTTAGTCCTGATGACTCCGGCTCTTATTTGGACCGGCTGGACGTTAATCTATGGAGAGGATACCCCCATGCCGGCATTTTTGCTGATCGGCCCTTTTGTGATCTGCCCTTTTTTGTACTGGTGGCTAGTACACAAGGGTCGGGTTATTCCCCAAGAAAGCCCCCCATCACCACCGGAAACAGCGAATTTAGTCCTAGAAAATATTGATAATCCTGCACCTAAAAATAATTTAAAACCGATCACTGCCGAAGAGGAAAAATCCCTACGAGATTGTTTTCCTTGGGGTATTTATTATCTGCAAAATATCGATTATCGTCCCCAGGCAATTCTCTGTCGGGGGAAATTGCGAGCGGTTCCCGAAGAAGCTTATCAAGTGATTAAAAACAATGTGGAGAAGGTTTTTGGTGATCGCTTTTTATTGCTTTTCCAAGAAAGTTTTCAGGGACAACCTTTTTTCGCTCTTGTGGCTAATCCCTGGCAGCAAAAAACAGAAACTATAGAAACTGAAAAAATTACTCGCCCCGTTCTTGCCCTGGGTTTATTGTTATTAACTCTCTTAACTACCACGGTTATCGGTGCGGGATTAAGTGGCATTACCGCCCAACAATTAGAAAATAATTCTAGTTTATTATTGCAAGGTTTACCCTACAGTTTAGGCTTAATTGCTATTTTAGGACTGCACGAATTCAGCCATTATTTGACAGCAGTTAAATATAAAATTAAAACTACCTTGCCCTATTTTATCCCCATTCCTTTCTTCCTAGGCACCTTCGGGGCTTTTATTCAAATGCGATCGCCTGTACCCACCCGCAAAGCTTTATTTGATGTGGCGGTGGCCGGTCCTTTGGGGGGTATAATTATCGCTATTCCTCTACTGTTTTGGGGGTTGTCCCTCTCGGAAATAGTTCCCCTAACTAATCAAAGCAGTTTATTAAATTTTCAGGCCTTAAATCCGCAGTTTTCTTTGCTCTTGTCTATCCTAGCTAAACTAGCCCTCGGCAGTAATTTAATCGCCGGAAAAGCCATCCATTTACATCCTTTAGCGGTAGCTGGTTATGTGGGAATTATCGTTACAGCCCTAAATTTAATGCCCGTGGGTCAATTGGATGGTGGTCATATTGTTCACGCCATGTATGGGCAGAAAACCGCCATAATTATCGGTCAATTAACTCGATTATTCATGTTTATTTTAGCCCTAGTGAAACCAGATTTTTTACTCTGGGCGATTATCCTCTTATTAATGCCAGTCAGCGATCAACCTGCTTTAAATGATGTGACTGAATTGGATAATAAACGAGATTTATTAGGTTTATTTTCCCTGGCTTTGTTATTAAGTATTTTGCTGCCCCTTCCCGAAGCGGTGGCCCGTTGGTGGGGGATGTAAGCGACCGCATCAATCAACCTGAGTTCCGGGAAAATTATCGGTCAGTTAGGGGATAAAATCCCTATCTCCTACGTCAATGTGAGTTCGATGACCCTCACCCTCGATCACTTTAATCCACAAAGCTGAAGGCTGACAACTGATCACCGATCACTGATATATGGTTCTCAAGGCTAATTCTCGCAGAAAAAAGCGAGTTTCTCTGAAAGCGAAGTTAGGCAAATCTAGGTTAAAATTGCTGGCTATTCCGCTAATTTTGGCGAGTTTAGGCTGGTTATACCACGATTTACGTCAGCAGTGGCTAAAACCGGAAGCGATTTTTGTTTTGGGAGGTCATGCCGATCGAGAACGTTTTGCGGCAAAATTGGCTAAGGAATATCCCGATCTACCGATTTGGGTGTCTTCCGGTAGTCCGCGACGATATGTGAGAAAGATTTTTAAAAAAGCGGGAATTCCCCCAGAACGTCTCCATCTCGATTACAATGCGCGAGATACTGTCACTAACTTTACTAGCCTAGCCGATCAACTGAAAGCCCAAGGTATTGATAGTGTCTATCTAGTCACTTCCGATAATCACATGAGAAGGGCGCGATTAGTGGGAGAAATTGTTTTTGGTAGTCGCGGAATTGTGATTAAACCGGTGACTGTTCCCACCCAATCACCCCCCGAACCCCTAGAAAAGTCCCTCAGAGACGGTTTTAGGGCAATATTATGGGTAATAAGCGGTTCCACTGGGGAATTTTGGCTAGAATCCGCTTCTAGTTCCCATCTCCGATCAAAATAAAATTATCTTGACAAAATACTCACTTTATGTTAAGCAAAAACACCATTTTCGCCATCTTATTGATTTTTGTGCCGCTATCGATCGCCGGTTCGCTGTTACACTGGGGCGGAACAGTTGTTTTTATCACTGCTTGTCTAGCCATTATCCCCCTAGCGGCCTACATGGGGGAAGCCACCGAAGCGATTGCGGTGGTGGTCGGGCCGAATATTGGCGGTTTGATGAATGCCACCTTTGGCAATGCCACAGAATTAATTCTCGCCTATGTCGCTTTGCGGGAAGGTTTTATCGATGTGGTAAAAGCGACGATTACTGGCTCAATTATCGGTAATTTACTCTTAGTTATGGGATTATCGATGTTTTTAGGCGGTTTACGCTTCAAAGAACAGGAATTTCAACCGATAACCGCTCGTTTAAATGCTTCAGCCATGAATTTAGCGGTGGTGGCGCTCCTTTTACCCACTGCCGTGGAATTTACCTCCACGGGAGTCGGGGAAATAGTCCTGCAGCGTCTATCCGTGGCCGTGGCAGCGGTGTTGATTTTCGTCTATGGTTTAAGTCTCTTATTTTCCATGAAAACCCACACCTATCTCTACGATGTCGGGGTTGTCGGTATCGAGGAGGAAAGCACCGGAGAAAACCCCGAAAAGCCGAAAGTCTGGTTTTGGTCTTTGATTTTATTGATCGTTACTATCGCCGTGGCCGTAGAATCGGAGTTATTGGTGGCATCCCTAGAGGAGGCTACGGAACAGCTAGGTTTAACGGCACTGTTTACTGGGGTAATTCTTTTGCCTATTATCGGTAATGCGGCCGAACACGCTACGGCCGTCACCGTCGCTCTTAAGAATAAAATGGATCTATCGGTATCTGTGGCCGTCGGGTCCAGTATGCAGATCGCCCTGTTTGTGGCTCCGGTTTTGGTTATCATGGGTTATATTATCGGTCAGCCCATGGATCTAAATTTTAATCCCTTTGAGTTGGTGGCAGTGGCTGTAGCGGTGTGGTTGGCTAATTCGATTAGTAGTGATGGGCGATCGAATTGGTTAGAAGGAATGTTACTCTTAGCTACCTATGCTATCCTGGCCTTGGCTTTCTTTTTCCATCCTCTCACCGCTTAAAGTTATTTCTTGGAGATATATAGACAATGACGGACGCTTTCGCTTAAGGGAGTGGTAAAACTGGCAATTTCGAGGATTTTACCACCAGCTTTCCCTAAATTCTTCTCTAAACTCGAACTATCCTCCGACGACCACTGACCACGATAGAGGATAGCGATTCCGGTCTTTTTCAGGAAAGGCAAAGCATAGTTAACACAGATATCCACATTAGCTACCGCTCGCAAACAGACGATATCGTAAGCACAGTTATGTTTAGGGTTTTTCCCGACGATTTCCGCCCGACCTAAACGAGTTTTCGTGTTATTTAACTCTAATTTGTCAATAACTTCTTCAAGAAAATTAATCTTTTTTTGGGTGGAATCCAAGAGAGTCACCGACCAATGGGTATATGCGATCGCAATTGGCACCCCCGGAAATCCGGCCCCGGTCCCCAAATCGATGACTGATAGGGATTTTGTCAATAAATCTGGCTGGGATTTTTGTAACCAAGCTAAACCCGATAAAGAATCCCAAAGATGTTTTTCCCAAAACTCCTCCGGTTGGGTAATTCGAGTGAGATTAAAACGTTGATTACCCTCTAAAATCAAGTCATAAAGTTGTTGAAATCGCGCTTGTATGGCCCCATCGGGTTGCCATTCTAGGGTTTCTTGCCAAAGGTCAAATAATTCAGGAAGGATCATTAATTCAGTTATCAGTTATCAGTTATCAGTTATCAGTTATCAGTTATCAGGTATGAGGAGAGTGGGGAAATTTCAACTAATACCGCAAAACCCGAAAACCTCAACTATCTGTTTTTTCACTTTTTAATTCCCTCAAATGTCCTTGTTCAATTTTCCAGTGACGGTCAGCAATGGGGAGTAATTCTCCGGCATCGTGACTAACTACCAATAAAGTCCAGTGTTGTTTGAGACTAGCGAGAAGTTTAGCCAATTGACGACGCATCGACCAATCTAAACCGGCCGTAGGTTCATCGAGAAGTAACAGATTAGGCTGCCGGATTAACTGGACAGCGAGGGATAAACGACGCTGTTGACCTCCACTAAGATTGTGGGGAGAAGTATCCAGAGGAATATTTTCTAATCCTACCTCCTTTAAGGCCGCCGTTAGGCGATCGCTTTTAATCTCCGGATGACCGAGACGCAACTCCTCAAGGATGGTTTTACCGCAAAAATGACGTTCAGGAAACTGAAAAACGATTCCTCCTAATTGTTGCAGGTGCAGCACCGTTAATTCTTGGTCGCGCCAGTGAATTGTCCCTCCTGTTTTATCGGCAAAGCCTGCTAGAATTTCCAAAAGAGTCGTTTTTCCAGAACCACTGGGGCCAACAATCAGGCCTAATTCTTGGGGGGCTAATTCGAGATTAATCCCCTGTAAAATGGGATTGAGAGCAGCGGGAGGATGATAAACCACATCTTTGAGATAAAGCATTGACAGGAAAATAACTGGAAATTAAGTCTAGAAACTCGTTTCTATTGTGACAGATTTTTTCATTCGCTCAAGGAGACTTTTGACCATGGTGCTGAGGTTAGGTTTAACGAAAAAAATGGCGATCGGTGCTTCGCTGGCTGTTATGGTAATGGTTAACTGGATTGGTCCTGGGTTAGCCGGAGATCCTTTCCGCAAAAACAATCCCCGACCGATTGGCGATAAGACCGAGGCCGCTTTTAACGCTATTTTTAAACAAGGTAACTATCTAGAGGCAAAAAAATTAATTGTTGAGGCCACAGAAAAGGAACCCCAAGAACCTTTGTCCCATGCTATGCGCGCCTCTCTTGCTTTTACCGACCAGGATTGGAACACCCTAAAAACCTACTCCGAGAAAACTAAGGAAGCGGCCAAGCAAATGCAGGCCAGCGACCCCTTAAGGGGAAATTTGTATCTAGCGGTGGGGAGTTTTTTAGAGGGAACCTACGTTTTTCAAACCGAAGGAGCAGTATCGGCTATCCCCAGATTACAACAGGTGTTTCAGTATTTGGAAACCGCAGAAAAGGTTAATTCTACGGATCCGGAATTGAACCTGTTAAAGGGTTATATGGATTTGATTTTAGCGGTTAATCTGCCCTTTTCTAGTCCTCAAGAGGCAATTCAACGGCTAGAAACCTACGGAAGTCCTGATTACTTGGTTGATCGAGGTATCGCTCTAGCTTACCGGGATTTAAAGCAGTACGATCAGGCTTTGCAGTTTATCGATAACGCTCTGAAAGCGACCCCCGATAATCCGGAATTAATGTATCTGAAGGGTCAAATCCTGAGAAGTCAAGGCAATACGGATAAAAATACCGGCTCTTTGAAACTGGCACTAGATTACTTTAATAATGCCCTGAAAAAACAGGAACAACTCCCCGAATCGGTCAAAAAACAGTTAAATCGCGAACACCGTAAGGTACAGGAGGAGATTAAATCCCTAGAAAACACGGCTAATCGTTAAAAAACGCCTAAAAATAGTCAATATTTGGTTTTTTTATCAGTTATCAGTTTTTGAAGGCAATAGGCAGCCGTCAAGGGTGCATCTCACATTTGCAGGAATACCGACAATCAGGAATTGTCAGTGACTCTTAGATGATGACAAATGTATCAGCAGCTGCGTGTAAGCATCTCACCGAAAAGCTAATGCGCTCCGGGGTTTGGGGGGTAGAACCCCCCAAAAGCTGGGATTGAGTGATAAAATCGGAAGTAATGCCCGATTTTAGCCGAGAGTTTCCCCGTAAAAATCCCAATTGGTAGATTGACAAAAATGAGATGCACCCGCCGTCAAATTTTGCCAAAACAGAAAATCTCCTCTTATGGTATATAAAGTAAAGGATTATTAAGCTTCGCGGAAGTTTAATAATTAAAGTTAAAAATATATTGACAAAAAAATTGGCTTGTGGTAAGGAGCAGAATTTAGCCAAACCTCCTAGCTGATTTCTTGTCAAGGGTTCACCTAAGTGTAATTGGAGATTTCATGACGGCAACGACGGATAAATTGCATGGGGAGTTGATCACCTCGATCGAGCCAGACTTTAAACTGAAAGATATTATTAAAACCATTCCCAAAGAATATTTCCAGAAAGACCCAGTTAAAGCTTGGTTTGGAGTGATTACGAATATTTTGGCGGTCATTGCGGGTTATGCAATGCTAGTTTATTCTCCCTGGTATTTACTGCCTTTAGCTTGGATTTTCACTGGTACAGCTTTAACGGGATTTTTTGTGATCGCGCATGATTGCGGTCATCGGTCTTTTTCCAATCGACCCTGGGTTAATGATCTTGTCGGTCATATTTTCCTCTTACCGCTTATCTATCCCTTCCACTGCTGGCGTTTCCTGCACGATCGCCATCATACTAAAACTAACATGGTAACTATAGATAATGCTTGGGATCCGTGGGAATTAGAAGCTTTTAACTCGGCCAATCCCTTAGTGCGTCTCTTTTATCGCGGCATTCGCGGACGTTTCTGGTGGCTTGGTTCGATCGCCCACTGGGCTATTCTACACTTCAACATCGAACAATTCAAGGAGAACGAACGGGAAAAAGCCCGCTTTTCGATGATTGTCGTCCTAGTTTTTGCCGCTATTTTTTTCCCAACCCTCATTTTCTACACTGGTGTCTGGGGATTGGTTAAATTTTGGGTGGTACCTTGGTTTGTCTATCATTTTTGGATGAGTACCTTTACCCTTGTCCATCACACAGACCCCGATATTCAATTTTTCCATCCCGAAGACTGGAATCAAGCTTTAGCGCAACTAGAAGGGACAGTTCACTGTAGCTATCCCCGTTGGGTAGAAATTCTCTGTCACGATATTAATGTCCATATCCCCCATCATATCTCGACGGCGATTCCTTCCTATAACCTCCGCAAAGTTCACGCTAGTCTCAAAGAAAATTGGGGTAGTCACCTGAAAGAAACCGAGTTTTCTTGGGCATTAATGAAGCGAATCGTTGATTATTGCCATATTTTCGACTCCGAAACCGCCTACAAAACCTTTAAGGAAAGCGGCGGTTAAATCAGTGATCAGTTATCAGTTATCAGTTATCAGTTATCAGTGGGTAAGTTATCAGCTATCAGATTTGAGTTTGAAGTGACAGTATTAAATAGGGTTTGCGTCAAAAAGTTTTTCCTAGGGGCAGGGTGTGGGGTGTGGGGTGTAGGGTTTTACCGATTTTCAGGTGGTCAACTACCTAATTTTCAGGGAAAAAGTACCTGAATTTTCCCCCTGATCACTCCCAGTCCGGGACTTTTTGATTGACAAAAAGTCTAAAAGTCTTACCCAACAAGGTTTTTAGTAATTTTCAGCAAACCCTAAATAGAAGTTTCCTATTACTGTTTACTGATCACTGAAAAAAGATTACCAGTAACTGCGTTTACCATTGGGCATAACTGTTAACCAATTGGTTTTTGCCAGGGCGATTTGTTCTTGAGTTACTTGGGCATCAGAGAGATTAGCCCCGCAAAGATTAGCATCTTTGAGATTAGCGTAGCGAAGATGGGCTCCGGTGAGATTAGCCCCGCGTAAATCGGCCTTTTCTAGGTCTGCATAACCGAGATAGGCATTATTTAAATTGGTACTTTTGAGAATAGCTTGACTGAGATTAGCCCGGCCCAGATCCGCATTGGACAGATTTGCCCCTTGTAAATTAGCTCCTGTTAATTTGGATTGACAGAAATTGACGCCCAAAAGTTTGGCTTTGGCCAGATTGAGATTGGGTAATTCCTCTTGGGCGAAATTGCGCCGGCCGTCATTGTAAGCATCGAGAATCGCTTTTTCATCTAAGCGGGGTTTTTTCTTCAGTAAGGTTAGCTCTGTGCTGCTGCGGGCTTTACTTTTATTCAATACATTTGTATTAGAAAGTGAAAAAGCCATCTGTCCCCCCAGCATATTATCTGGAGAGGCCTCTGGATTTTTATTTTTGGGACGAAATTTAGACTTGAGAGGGACAGAAACGGAGGAAGTGGCTATCGAACCTGAATCTTGTCGGGGGGGCTGGGAAGTAACCATTGCAGCGGCGATTAAACTTTGGGCTAGACTGTCGGCATAAGCCGTCATGTCTAAAGCATCCATTACCTCTTGAGCGGATTTGTAGCGATGACGGACAGAGACTTCCAGCATTGTTTTCAGGACTTTAGCAAACTGGGGACTCACCTTGACTAATTTTTCCCAGAGTAATTCACCTGTATTAATATCAACTTCGATCGCTTTAGGAGATTTGCCCGTGAGTAGATAGAGACAGGTAGCTCCCACCGCGTAGATATCACTAGCGTAAACCGGACGCATGGCCATCTGTTCGGGGGGGGCAAAACCTTGGGTACCCACGGCAAAATTAGTGAAAGCGGTTTGAGAATCGGCATTGGCCATGACGGTATTAACTTGATTTTTGACGGCCCCGAAGTCAATCAGAACCAATTTTCGGTCTGTTTGCCGACGAACTAGGTTAGCGGGTTTGATATCCCGATGAATTACCTTTTGCTCGTGGACATATTTCAAAATCGGCAAGAGTTCACTTAAAAACTGTTTGACTCCCGCTTCGCTAAACGGTCCGCGTTTTTTGACCTCTTGGTGCAGGTTATGACCTTTAACGTATTCTTGAACTAGATAAAACTGTTGATTATCTTCAAAATAGTCCAATAATCGGGGAATCTGCGGATGAACTCCCAGTTTTGACAAGGTTTCCGCTTCTCGATCAAAAAGCTCCTTGGCCATGCGAAAAACACTAGCATCTTTAGGGGGAGGTTGCAGTTGTTTGACCACACAGAGGGGCTTATCTGGTAGGGACAGATCCGATGAAACAAAAGTTGCCCCAAACCCTCCTTTCCCCAAAATGCGTAGGGTTTGATAGCGGTCGTGCAGAAGAAGTTTTGAACCGCAACTCTCGCAGATTAACGCTGTCGGGGCGTTTTTCGGTTGAGTACAGTTGGGATTAAGGCAGTAGGTCATCTAGAGTCACCAATTGACCGATACTTTTTTACTAACACACCTTAACAATGCACTTTAAGAGATTCTCCTCAAGAGGGGGTATCTCCCAAAGTCTAAAGCCAGAGGCCTCAGACAATCAAAGCGCCTGTAACGCCTTTTCTGTGTCATTGCTTAGTCAAGACAGGGGCAACTTATCAAGATAGGGGTTGCTCCCTAACGGGGATTTTTACCTAAACTCCTCCAGTCTATCACGGATATTAACATTGGCTACTTGTGCCAATTGTCAACTAATGTTAGCTTTTCTTGACAATTAATCCTCCCTCATCACTTTTTCACTTTCATCAAAGCGGCCCGGGCCTGTTCGCGGTCATCGAAAGGGATTTTTTCCGTCCCCAAAATTTGATAATCTTCGTGACCTTTACCCGCAATAATTACTCCGTCTCCCGGTTGCGCTGCTTGAATGGCCGTGTCAATGGCCAAAGCGCGATCGCTAATTACCTGAACAGTAATTTCTGAGGGAATGCCAGCGACGATATCCTGAAGGATTCGTTCGGGAGACTCTGTGCGGGGATTATCGGAGGTAACTATGGCTAAATCTGCTAATTCTGCGGCTATTTTCCCCATTAACGGCCGTTTTGTCCGATCTCGATCGCCGCCACAACCAAAAACACAAATCATCCGACCAGAAATAAAAGGCCGGGAAGCTTTTAAAACATTCTCTAAACTGTCGGGAGTATGGGCATAATCGACAATGACGCTGATATCTTGGTCAGGAGCGATGCTAACCCGTTCCATCCGCCCCGGTACTCCTGAAAACTGGGGAATTTGGGCGATTACTGTCTCTAAATCTACACCACATTCTAACACTGTCGCCACCGCCGCTAAGAGATTAGCCAGATTATATTGACCCACCAGAGGAGAAGCAAAGGCTATTTCTCCTTGGGGAGTCACCATCACCCCTTCCACTCCCGTGGGTTGATAGTGTAAATCTTTAGTATAAAAATCGGCATTAGCATCGGACACACTATAGGTTAAGACCTGTTGGGGAGACAGGGAGGCCGCTAAACGTTGACCATATTCATCATCAAGGTTAATAATCGCCTTACCTTGCAGATAATCGGGACTAAATAATTTAGCTTTAGCGGCAAAATAATCCTCCATGTCGAGGTGATAATCGAGATGGTCCCGGGTGAGATTGGTAAACACCGTCACGGGAAAAGTACAACCCTGTACCCGTCCCTGGGCCAGTGCATGGGAACTAACTTCCATGACGGCGATTTCATTGCCGGCGCTCACCGCTTTGGCTAAACTGGCTTGTAACTCGTTAGCGAAAGGGGTGGTATGATTAGCGGTTTCTTGGAATCCTTGCCAACGGGTGTAAAGAGTCCCGAATAACGCGGTGGGAATGTTTGCTTGGCTGAGAAAATATTCAATTAAATGGGTGGTGGTGGTTTTGCCGTTGGTTCCCGTCACACCGATTAATTTGAGGGTTTGGGCAGGATAATGATAAAATTTAGCAGCGATCGCAGCAGTAGCAGTAACTAAATCTGCCACAACGATTACGCAAGCATCCTCCGGGGGGGGAAATTTAGCTGCGGCTGCTGGGGAGATAATCGCCGCTACGGCCCCGGTTTCCAAAGCGGAACGCCAGAATTCGCCCCCATCGACGCGAGTACCGGGTAAACCGATAAATAAATCTCCCGGTTGACAAGCATGGGAATTGGTGGAAATTCCTGTAATCTCGGTTTCTAAAGCGATAGGAGAAGAAATCGGGGAAACCAGAGGAATAGTTGTTAAAAGTTCTTGCAGTTTCATAGTCAGGATTGAATCTAGGGATTGCTGCTTTTAGATTAGCCGATAATCCAAGAGGTTCCTAGGCCGAAGTGGGGGTGTGGGGTGTGGGGTGTGGGGTGTGGGGAGAATAAAGCTGCCCTTTGCCCTTTGCCCTTTGCCTTTTGCCTTTTGCCTTTTGCCGACCGGCTCCTGATATCTGCGATAAGCTAAAAAAAACAAGGCTATAGCTTGTCAACTATTGACGATTTTCTGCTGACTATTTTCGGGATATTTATATGCAATTCGTCGATTTTCTGGCTCTCATTCATCCTGTCCTAGGGATAGTGGTCGTTTTCCCTATTATCGGCCTCGTAGTTAACTTTGCTTGGCAAACCCGTCAACGTCGCTTAGAAACGGCTGCGGGAAATAAAAGTAAAATTCCCCCAGTAGTCGGGCCAGAACATCTACGTTTAGGCCGCTGGTTAACGGGTACAGTGGTAGGGGTTAACCTGTTAGCACTAGCTTACTCGGTCGTTTACGGTTTTAATGGTTTTGTCGATAAACAAAAAGAGGGAAAATTAGACTCCTTTCAGGTCATTTTTGTGATTTTGATGTTTTTTGTCACCATTGCCTCTTTGGTCTGTCTCTACCGCGCTAGACAAGCTCTCTGGCGCGGAATTTTTGCCACCTTGACTGGCATGGGTTTAATTATTATCGGTTCTCAGGATGGGGTCTGGCGACTCTCGGCCCAATGGTACTGGTCTCACTACTATATCGGCATGGCGGCATCATTACTGATGATTTTCTCTCTGGCAATTGTCGAAGATATCTATAAAGACCGTTCCCATCGTTGGCGCATCGCCCATACAATTCTCAATTGTATCGCTCTGGCTCTCTTTCTGGGACAAGCCATGACCGGTTCGAGGGATTTGCTGGAAATTCCCCTCAGTTGGCAAAAACCGGCAATTTATCGCTGTGATTTCACCAATAAAACCTGTCCTGAACCGAAATCCTCAACCCCCCTCATCAACCCGATAAGTTAAACCTTTTTAGGGACTGGGAGAGGGAGAGGGTGAAGGAGTCGGGAAATCAATCACACTCAGATGCACCCGCATCGGTATTGATGGGTTCCTCACACCAATTGGCAATCTTATCAAGTTGGGGAAATTCGGGTTTCAGGTTTGGGCTTAATTCAGCCCATTCTACCCCTTGGGTAACAGCCACAGCACCGATACTTGAGGGACAGTCTGTAATTTCGCCCCAATTTTTACCCCAGGCAGCACCGATAAAAGTACCATTATCGGTTTTACCGAGGGAATAGTCAGGAGCAAAGATAAACGCTTGTAGTGTTTGGGTTCCTTTCAGACAAATTTGCGGATTGGCGGAACTAGGGTCATTATAGGCATAAATTTGTAGATTGCCCGGTTCACAAACCGTGGGTGGGCTAACACTGCTGCAGTCGTGTTCGATCGCACCGTTAATATTACCTTTAACATAGAAAGCTACCCGTTGCCCCGGAGTAATGGTAATCTTATCGCTACCACTCAAGTTGATATTATTAACGATATACTCGTACACCTGTACGCTTTTACCGTCAATCGTGCGGGTAGAAGGGGTATCAATAATCGCGCCATCCGCATTTTTTCTGGGAAAAGTTTGAGAAGTATTAAGTAGCGGAATGTTCTGATCAGAGGGAAGGCCGGTGGGAATCAGCGGTAAATTGGGGAAAGGGACATCGACAAATTGTGCTGTGTAGGGGGGATCGGGTTCATCTGTGGGGTTTTTAATCTTATCTTGTTTATTCTCACATTCTGGACTCACCAACTCCTCCACCACATCCCCCTCAAATATAGCAGCACCATCGTTCGCCGTTCCCTCACTTATCCATAAAGCTGGGACCGTTTCGCGGTTAAATGCGGGGAGAGGGGCATCACCAATAGGGATAGTTACCACCACACGGTTACGGGAGGCGGCATTATCGTCACTATCTATATCGGGAAGAGTCTTAGTTAGGTCTGTTGCGGCACTTTTGCGAGAACGTCCTTCCAGGGTGAGAACTCCCCAACCCAATCCCCCCCCTGGGGGGGGATTGGTATCATCGAAATTGTATCCAACCACGCGATAATAACGATTATTATCGAGAGCAACCCATTCATCTGCGCTCAAACCTCTTAATTCATCGATTTTTGCCGTCAAGGTAGCGGCAGCGTTGGGATTACTACAGGAGGAGGCGGCGTCGACTAATTTTCTTAAATGTTTTTGTAAATTGGTACTGGGATTAGCAACCACTTCGGCGTTCTGCCAACAATCGCCGGAAGTACAATTCCTATCAACCGTCGCCATAACTCGAACGCTATTGAGTAGATCCTGCACGCGAGCCAGCCCCACTTCGGAACTTGTTAAACTATCAGCCCGGGCTTTTTGGGCAATTACTTTCGATTGGTCCCCTTGGGCGCGCATCATCATAGTCATTCCTGTCACCATCAGGATAAGTCCAATTAACACGGCAAGGGGCAAGGCAAACCCTTTTTCCTTATTAGCCATCAGGTGAAGACATAAACGATTGTTCATCGAAAATTTTGGGTCTGAAACCCCGTCGTTCTACGACGGCTTTACTGTTAAATATTAGCACATTTACGAAATATATGCTAGAATGTGAGACATGGAAAAAGCCTACTCGTTCCGATTTTACCCCACACCCGAACAAGAGTCGCTATTGCGGCGCACATTGGGCTGTGTAAGATTGGTTTACAATAAGGCACTCCATCTCAGAACACAAGCTTGGTACGAAAAGCAAGAAAGAGTAGGCTACGCTCAAACTTCTTCAATGTTGACCGATTGGAAAAAACAAGAAGAATTAGACTTTCTCAAGGAGGTAAGCTGTGTACCTTTACAACAAGGGTTAAGACACCTACAAA
>NZ_JADBTF010000087.1:0-3713 GCF_020246295.1 Microcystis sp. M090S1
TCTACGGAATCGCTCTACTCCAGATACAGTCAACGGTACAGCCATTTTCAAGCGAAAAATGTACCCAGTAGCCTCTTTTCAATTTTTTCTGAGAAGCTCCATGCAGTAAGGGTTTTGTTGATTTTTTAGTATTTCTGTATGGGGGAAGTCCATAAATACATAAACCAGAGGGCATTTTTTGAGTATTTAGCGTTAGCTGAGCAATAGAGGTAAAGATAATATCGTCATCTCATTTTTTCACTTCCATAACCAGATTGGTATCTATTTGGTAATTATAAATAACGCAGAAATCTCGTTTCATCTTTAGCACGAATAATTAAGTATCTCCTAACAATTTAAAAATTTTGGATTTCAACTTAAATAACAAACTTATCTGGGGTCTATAAATATTTTCCCAAGTGAACCTGTCCGCCTCAAAATGACGAGTGATGAAGGGTGGATGTTGTAGAGGGAAGGACATTTCCCTCACTGGGTTATTGACAACAGATTGAATGGCTCTGCTGGTGTGGGTAGCATCCGCACCAAATCCAATATTACTAACTAAATTTACATTAGGAAGGATAGTTAGACCATTCTGAATCCAACAGGCAAATGTCCATCCATAATCCCAACTATCGACTTTATTATCATAAGCAGTTTGAAAAATCTTCGTCCAGTATTTCACCGCCTGAGTTTCTCCTAAAATAGACTCAAGCCAGCTACCATCACTAATTTCTTGCCATAGCTTCATTTTAAGATCATAATATTGCCAGGCTCGCCTCCAACTTGCCCAACCCCAAATATGATTATAGCGAGAAAAATAGTAACTGTACTCCGTGCGCTTTCTCCCAAACTGAAAATTATCTCCCGATATCACCATAATTCTCTGGTCATGCCTGTAGTATTCTAACAGTTCCTCACAAAATTGAAAAAAACTAGGGTGCGGTAGGCAATCATCTTCAAGAATAATTGCTTCTTCAACTGTATCAAAAACCCAGTTTAATCCACTGGAAACCCGACTCTTACAACCTAAATTTACATCCGAATAATTCGTTAATACCTCACAATCCCAATCAACTCCATCAATAATAGCACGAGCCGCCTTACACTTTTCAATATCATCGGCTCTATCTGGACGGAGACCATCGGCAACCACTAATAACTTAGGTGGTTTAGCCTGACGGATAGCTTCAAATACCCTCGCCGTCGTATCAGGTCGATTAAAAATCAGGAAGGCGATAGGAGTGGTTAGTTGGAAGTCAGCCATAAACGAATTTGCTGTTAACTCGTGGTATCCTAACCCACCCTGACCAAATTGTCAACCCATTTCAGGATTTTCAGAGCCATTAATTTTATTTTCACTATCTCCACTGTTAAAATCCGAAGCTTTCAAGACAGTTAATCCAACTAAGTCTCGGTCTCTATAATGATAGATAATATTGTCTTCTAGCAAACTATCATTGGCTCTTTGAGGCTTACGAAAGCTAATATATAAAACATCTGCTTCTTCATCATAATCTATCCAGATTCTTGAAGAAGGTGCGGTTAGCAAATAAGGAATTGATTTTAAGAGATTGACTTCTGCCATAGGATGCCTCGCTTGATAATTTCTTCGCAGGAGGATGTCAAAAAAGCAGTTATGACAAATCCATCGTTCTTTAGTTCTTTATAGATGACGACCGCGTCTTTTCTTGAGATAACAGTTTTCGGATAATGTTTTAGTGCTATTAGCTCATCAGTCCATCCCTTAACAATCAAATCAGGTTCAGCAATAGTTTCTAGTACCATATCAATACATCCCGCCATGTAATCATGATTCTCTGTAATGTGTGACCATTGCTTATAAGTTAAACGAATTGGCAAACCATTTCGAGAAATTACAACTTCGATAAGGTTTTGGGATGTCATATTACTATCGCTTAGTAATAAGGGAAGCTCAAAGTTACTTTCTAGAGGACAAAATAGATCATCCAAGAGAAAAGCAGTCTGTTTGAGTTCATAAACGAAATTTACTTTTAGCTTTGGCTACTTTAACCCATCCTGACCAAATTGTCAACCCAGAGCTGCATAGCCGCTGCTTCGACCGTCAGAGTGACTGAGTAAGATACTTTCATGGCTTAGAAAATCCATTCATTATTTTCTCAATTTAACTGCCCGAATTGTTCCTGGTAACGAGCCAACAAAGCTTCTAGTTCTAGAACTCGCTGCCGTTCTCTTTCTGCGCGTTGAGCTTCCTGCTCGGCGCGTTGAGCTTCCTGCTCGGCGCGTTGAGCTTCCTGCTCGGCGCGTTGAGCTTCCTGCTCGGCGCGTTGAGCTTCCTGCTCGGCGCGTTGAGCTTCCTGCTCGGCGCGTTGGGTTTCCTGTTCGGTAGGAGTCAGTATCCAATTGCCGTCTCGTCCGTACCAGCGCAGCCACAACCGCTCAATGCCTTGACAATTTCCTGCCCAAAGTCCCAATCCCAATTGTACTTCCTCTAGCCACAACTGCTGGTTTTCTAGTCTTAAAGGCTGATATTTTCCTGATTTTAAGGTAAATGCCTGCAATTGGTTGCTGTAGCGATCGAACACCACGTAGTAGGGAATGCCTAAAATTCGTTCGTAAACTTCCCACTTGGTAGGAGGTTGGTTGATTCCCCGCACGGTACGCCCTAAATCTTCTGCTTCCGTTCCAGGAGAGAGTAATTCGATGGCGATGAAGGGAACAATTTCTTCCTGCCAAATCACATAACTCAGGCGCAATTCCTCTCCTTGGTACAGGCGCGAGACTCCCAAAGCGGCAAACCAGTCCGGCCGCTTGTACCATTGGGGATGGTAAGGGTCGTAGTAGAGATTTAGATCGCTGGCGATAAATATTTGTTCGGCAGGATAGTTAGAAGGTCGAAAGGTCAGGCGCAATAATTCGGGTTGGAAGAGATGAAATTCGTCAGGCAAGCCAGGTTCCTCCGGGTTTTCGCTGGGGAGGTCGTACATGGTTGGTAACATTTCTTTGGGTGGAAGGGACGGCGTTCTCTGGTACATGGGGGGAATGTTGCTAGTTTGGTGTTTAGTTTAGCAAGATAATATGGCATTCATGTCAATTTTAGACCCCTGAACGCCGCAAGCCTTGATGCACAATAAATCGGAACAGTCGTCAATTCCTCGTTCTCCATTGGTGAAAATGCCGATTCAAAAATGAAGTACACCACCAGGGGAGTCTTACCAAAATCCGCTCAGAGGAAGTTAGAGACTTTCGGGATTAATCCCCAATTCCCTAAGTTTAGCCGCCAATCGCTCGGCTTTTTCTTCGGCTTCCTCAGCTTTCTGTTGTGCTTCCTCAGCTTTCTGTTGTGCTTCCTCAGCTTTCTGTTGTGCTTCCTCAGCTTTCTGTTGTGCTTCTTCAGCTTTCTGTTGTGCTTCCTCAGCTTTCTGTTGTGCTTCCTCAGCTTTCTGTTGTGCTTCCTCAGCCGACTCTCGCTCGGTTGGTAACAATATTCCATCTAAAGTTGCCCAGCGAATCCAGACGGTTGTTACCCCTCTATATTCTCCCTGCCAACGAACTAAAGCTAATCCCAAACGACCACTGATTAGCCATCCTTTCTCGTTGGGTTGCCGTGGTTCAGCAATTCTCATTTTGAAAACAAAAGAAGATAAAGTTCTCTATGTGAACAAGAGAACTTCTGTCTAATTATCATTTTTTTTCAAGATAATCATCATAATTAGCTTCAAGAGACAGTTTTAAAATATCTGCCCATAAAA